>CANGUQ010000567.1 GCA_947456915.1 Betaproteobacteria bacterium | reverse complement strand
GCGCCGGGCTCCGGGGCGCTGCCGTTCAGCCCTTCGCGCTCGAGCGCGAGACGGGCAAGGAAAGGTACCAGCGGATGCGCGCCCAGCGCCACCATTGCGCGAAAGTCTGCGGCCACCAGCAGCGCCGCGTGCGCTGCCGGCAGCGGGTAGCGCGCAGCGAACGCGGCACGATCGGCTGCCCAGTCGCGCCGCGCCTGCCCGTCGTTGGCCAGCGCATGCAGCGCACGCACCAGCGGCACCAGTTCAGGCTGCGTCGGCGGGTAGTGCGGCTCGCCGGCCGGCGCCGGCGCCGACCAGAAGCCCAGCGACGCGTAGTTGTGGTGCCAGCTCGGATTGAACTCCACGACGTCGGGCCTGCGCTCGCCGAGCATGCCGGCTGCCACCGCCCAGCAGCGCAGTTCGATGTTGCCGGTGTCGTCGAGCTGCTGCTCGGACAGACCGATCAGCGACTTGAGGCGCCCGGCGCGCAGCGCGTCGAGCAGTTGCTCGTCGAACGCGAGATCAGGCTGGCCGTAGCGGTCGGTACCGGGAAAGTGCGACATGCCGCCGCTCGCCACGACCACCGCACGCAGTCGCAGTCCAGCCAGCGCGGCGGCGAGCGCCTGGCCGAACGCGTAGCAGCGCTCGATCTGCGGCTGCGGCGGCAGATACGCATTGACGAACACCGGCACCAGCGGCGCGCGCAGCGTCGTACCAGCGCCCAGGTGCGCGAGCGGGATGCCCAGTGCGTAGTCGACCTCGGCGGTGCTGGTGAACGCCGGATCGAATCCAGCGCGGTACAGCGCGCGCACCAGCGCGAACGACACCTCGCCCGCCACCGGGTGGACAAAGTCGCGGCCGGCGAAGCTGCCGCGCGCCTCGCCGCCCACGTGCAGCGCGAACGGCGGTGCGCAGTCGAGGAAGAACTGCTGGGCGTGATCGTTCGACACGGTGATCAGGACGTCGGGCGCGAGTGCGGCGAGTTGCGCTCCGATGCGCGCGGCCACCTGCTCCACCCGCGCGATCGTCGCGGCGTCCTCGGTCGGCGGCCGGGTGAAGAACTGCGGGGCATGCGGCAGCAGCGCGCCGCCGATTACGCTTTCGATCATCGTCTGCCCTCCGGGGGGTGCGCGGCACGAACGGCCGGTAGCCGATCGATCAGTCCGCCTTGATGCCGACCTGCTTGACCACCGCGGCGTAGCGCTTGCTGTCGGCTTCCATCAGCGCGCGCAGCGCTTCCGCCGACATCGGCGTCGCCTGCGCACCCAGCCCCTGGATCTGCGCCACCACCGCCGGCAGCGTCAGCGCCTTGTTGATCTCCCGATTGAGTCGATCGACGACCGCCGGCGGCGTACCCGCTGGCGCGTAGAACGAGTGCGTGGTGCCGCTGTCGGTGGTCCCCTTGACACCGAGTTCCTCCAGCGTGGGGATGTCCGGGTACATCGGCACACGCGCCGGTGCCGCCACGGCCAGCACGAGGAACTTGCCCGACTTCACGTGCGGAAACGCCGAGCCCGAATCGAACATGAAGTCGATGTGTCCGCCGAGCATGTCGGTGATGGCAGGCGCCGAGCCCTTGTACGGCACGTGCATCGCCGACAGACCGGCGGCAGCAAGCCACATCTCGGCGGCGATGTGCAGCGAGGTCCCGCTGCCGGCCGAGCCGTAGCTGAACTTGCCGGGGTTCCTGCGCAGCAGCGCAGCGAACTCGGCATAGGTCTTCACCGGCAGATCGGCACGCACCATCAGATAGTTCTCGATGCGTGCGGCGGCAGCCACCGGAGTCAGATCCTTCACCGGGTTGTACGGCAGCCGGGCATAGACGTGCGGGCCGATCGACATGGTCGACCCGGCGGTCATCAGGATCGTGTAGCCGTCGGGCGCGGAGCGCACGACGGCCTCCACGCCCACCGTGCCGCCGGCACCGGCACGATTCTCGATCACCACCGGCTGCCCCAGCGACTGCGCGAGCGGCCCGGCCACCGCGCGGCCGACGATGTCGGGCGAGGAGCCCGGCGGAAAGTTCACCACGAGGCGGATCGGCTTGTTCGGCCAGTCCGCGCCCTGAGCCCGGGCGAGCCCCGGCACTGCGACTGCCGCAGCCAGCACCCCCAGCATCGCCCGCCTGCGCGCTGGCGCCTTCACCCTCTGCCCTGCAACCTGCTCCGTATCAGCTCGCTTCATCGCCTGTCCTCCACACTCGATGCATCGCCCGGGGCCGGCGGCAGCCACCGCCCGCCCGGATCCCGACTGCCTCCCCGCCCCGCCCCGTCGCGCCGTGGCTCGGCCGGTCGGCGGATACCGCTGTGTCCGGTGCGGCGTCCGGTGCGGCGTCCGGCACCGCGGGCCACGCGCATGCAGCGCGCAGTCCGATCGCCGATTCATATCATGCCGGCGTCTGCGCCACCGCGCAGATCGCGCGCACGATCCCCTGATAGCCGGTGCACCGGCACAGGTTGCCGCTCATCGCGACACGGATGCGCGCCTCGTCGGGCGCGGGCTCGCGCCGCAGCAGGTCCCACGCCGAGATCAGCATCCCCGGCGTGCAGAAGCCGCACTGCAGGCCGTGGTGCTCGTGAAACGCCTGCTTGATCCGGCTCATCAGGGGATCGTCCGCGAGCCCCTCCAGCGTACGCACCTGCGCACCGTCCACGGCCACGGTGAGCGCAAGGCAGGCGCGCGCCGGCTGACCGTCGATCAGCACCGTGCATGCACCGCACACCCCGTGCTCGCAGCCCAGGTGCGTGGCGGTGAGGCGCAGGCTCTCGCGCAGGAAATCGGCGAGGTGGGTGCGCGGCTCGACCTCCGCGCTCACCGGTTGCGCGTTGACCTCGAACGAGATCGGCATCGTCGTCATTGCAGGACTCCATTGATGGCGCGCAGCACGCAGGCGCGATGGCGTCGCAGCTGCACCGGATCGAAACCACGTTCGCTCGCGAGTTCGTGCTCGACGCACGCGGCCAGCTGCTGCGGGGACGCCCCGGCCACGAGCGCACCCGCGCTGTGGCCGAGCACCAGCGGCGCGG
>CANGUQ010000566.1 GCA_947456915.1 Betaproteobacteria bacterium | reverse complement strand
GCCGCCGCAGATCTGCTGCAGCGATGCGGCGTGCCGGCGGTCTGCGCCCTGATGCACCGGTGCGAGCGTCGTCTGCCGGGCGCATTCGGCCTGCCGCGCGCCCCGCGCCAGGCAGGCGCTGCCAGTGCGACCGGTCGTGCGCCGCGCAACCTGCGTGACGCAGCCGTACCCGAACCGCTGCGGGCGTTTCCCCGGGCGATGTTTTCTGCTATGATTCAGCGTGTTAAGTGGGCTGCGGCCCATTTTTGTTTTGCGCGTTCGCTTTCTGCACGGGCGGGCGCCGGAAGCGTGTTGTCTGCGGTCGGCACGAGTACCGTGCCGGGAACGCGATGCGGCGCGCTGCGCCCGGCGGCCACGACCGGGCGGAGCAGCAGCGCCGCGTGCCGGCACGGCACGCTCTGCGAGCGTGCGACCGTGTCCGTTGCCGTGTCTCCGACCCACCCGATCCGCCTCCATCACCGTCGATGAGCCAGCCAGCCAGCCTACCTGCCGTGGTCGAGACCGCCCTGAGCGGACTCGGCTACGAACTGGTCGACCTCGAGTTCGGCCAGGGCCGGTCTCGGCTGCTGCGAGTGTTCATCGACCAGCCGTCGGGGATCGGGCTCGCCGACTGCGAGCGGGTCAGCCGGCATCTGACCCAGCTGTTCGCGGTCGAGAACATCGACTACGACCGGCTGGAGGTGTCTTCGCCGGGTCTGGACCGCCCGCTGAAGAAGCCGGCGGATTTCGTCCGCTTCATCGGCGAGCAGGCGCGCGTCACGCTGCGTGCCCCGGTGTCCGGTCGTCGCAATTTCACCGGCGCGATCCGCGCCGCCGACGAGCTCACGGTCGAGCTCGACGTCGAAGGTCAACAGGTACGGCTGGCGCTGGCGAATCTCGATCGCGCGCGGCTCGTGCCGCAGCTGTAGGGGAGGAGTGCCCGAATGAGCCGCGATATCCTGCTGATGGTCGATGCGCTGGCGCGCGAGAAGAACGTCGAACGCGAGATCGTGTTCACGGCGCTCGAGATGGCGCTCGCCTCGGCAACCAAGAAGCGTTTCACCAGGGAAGACATCGACGTGCGCGTGGCGATCGACCGCGAGAGCGGCGACTACAGCGCGTTTCGTCGCTGGCTGGTAGTGCCCGACGAGACCGAGGAGATCGTTCTCGACCAGCAGTACCTGCTGTCCGAGGCAAGGGAAGTGCAGCCGGACATCGACGTCGGCGGCTACATCGAGGAGCCGCTCGAGCCGGTCGACTTCGGACGCATCGGCGCGCAGGCGGCCAAGCAGGTGATCCTGCAGAAGATCCGGGACGCCGAGCGCGAGCAGATCCTCAACGATTTTCTCGCGCGCAAGGAGCATCTGGTTTCCGGTGCGATCAAGCGCCTCGAGCGCGGCAACGCGATCATCGAGACCGGTCGCCTCGAGGCAGTACTGCCCAGGGACCAGATGATCCCGAAGGAGAATCTGCGCGTCGGCGATCGCGTGCGTGCCTGTCTGCTGCGGATCGATCGCGGCGTGCGTGGCCCGCAGCTGATCCTGTCGCGCGTGTCCCCGGAGTTCCTGATCCGGCTGTTCCAGCTGGAGGTGCCCGAGATCGAGGAAGGGCTGCTCGAGATCAAGTCGGCGGCACGCGACCCGGGCGTGCGCGCGAAGATCGCGGTGAAGTCGAACGATGCACGCATCGATCCGATCGGTACCTGCGTCGGCATGCGCGGCTCGCGCGTGCAGGCGGTGACCGGTGAACTCGCCGGCGAGCGTGTGGACATCATCCTCTGGTCGGCCGATCCGGCACAGTTCGTGATCAACGCGCTGGCGCCCGCGGACGTGAGCAGCATCGTCGTCGACGAAGAGAAGCACACGATGGACATCGTCGTCGACGGCGAGAATCTGCCGCAGGCGATCGGCCGCGGCGGGCAGAACGTGCGGCTGGCGAGCGAGCTCACCGGGTGGCAGCTCAACATCATGACGCTGGACGAGTCGCAGCGGAAGAAGGAGCAGGAGACCGCCTCGGTTCGAGCCCTGTTCATGGACCGGCTGGACGTCGATCAGGAAGTGGCGGACATCCTGGTCGAGGAAGGCTTCAGCACCCTCGACGAGGTCGCCTACGTGCCGATCAACGAGATGCTCGAGATCGAGGCCTTCGACGAGGATACGGTCAACGAACTTCGCAACCGCGCGCGCAATGCGCTGCTCACCGAAGCGATCGCCACCGAGGAGCAGGTCGGACACGACGTCGAGGACCTGCTCACGCTCGAGGGGATGGACAACCCGACCGCTCGCCAGCTCGCGCGCAGCGGCGTCAAGACGAAGGAGGATCTGGCCGACCTCGCGGTCGACGATCTGGTCGAGATGACCCAGATGGATGCGGAGCGTGCGAAGCAGCTGATCATGGCTGCACGCGCGCCCTGGTTCGCCGAGCAGTCGGGCTGACCGGCCCGCGGCAGGCAGGATGATGCGCGATCACTGGCGGGGCCGCCCCGCCGACCGGAGCAACAGATGGCAGAGATGAACGTTTCGCAATTCGCCAAGGAACTCAATGTGCAGCCCGCGCTGCTGCTCGAGCAGTTGAAGGCGGCGGGCGTGAACCGGCCACTGGCCGAGAACGCGGCGCTCACCGAGCAGGACAAGACCCAGCTGCTCGACTACCTTCGGCGCGTGCACGGGGCGAACGAGAGCAAGAGCAAGATCACGATCACCCGCAAGCAGACCACCGAGATCAAGAAGGCCGATGCCACCGGGCGCGCGCGCACGATCCAGGTCGAGGTGAAGAAGAAGCGGGTGTTCGTGAAGCGCGACGCGAGCGACACTGCACCGGTACCCGAAGTCGCTCCCGCCCCGACGCCGGCGCCGGCGCCGGCGATCGGCCTGGACCCGGAACAGATCGCCCTGCGCGAGGCCGAGGCGAAACGCGCCGCGGAGCTCGAGGCTCGGCAGGTTGCCGAGATCAAGGCGAAGCAGGAAGCCGAGGCGCGGCGCAGGGAAGTCGCGCCGGCGGCCGAGCCGGAGGTTGCGGCGCCTGCCGCGCCGGCG
>CANGUQ010000565.1 GCA_947456915.1 Betaproteobacteria bacterium | reverse complement strand
GTTGCGGTGCGTTCCGCTGCGCAGCTCGGCCGCGGCAGGCACGCATTGTGGCGGCAGGCAGAGCAACGGGCAACCGGCTGCGCGGTCCGTGGCCCTGCGCGACGCGACGCAACTGCGCGCAGGGCATGCGAGCGACAGCCGGCTTCGCAGGCGGCCACGCCGACTCGCCCGCCCTGCCTGCGCGGGTCCTGGCAGTCCGTGAAGACCAGCGAACGGGCACTGCACGCCGCAGTGACCTTCCCGAAGCCGGCCTGCAGCTTCGACAGCACGTTGGCCATCTCGACGTCGCCGCAGTTGTCGTCGAGGAACCAGCGACGCACCATGTTCCTCGCGCGCTCGGTGCTGCCGTCCACCTTGCTCTGCACGTCAGCGCTGATCCTGCGGGCCCGTGCCCGTGCATCGCGCATCAGTTGCGTTGCCTGCAGCTGAAGATCTCGCCATGCTCGTCCAGGCTGTTCCTTGCCGCCTTCTCCCGGCCCTGGCATTCCTCGAGCACGTCCTGCAGGCAGGCCTTGGGCGACGCCTGAGCCCGGACGTGCCGCGCACCCTGCCGGTGGGCGCGATCAAGATGACGCGTCATCTTCAGGGTGGCCGCACGCTGCTGCCAGTTGCCGGGGTCAACCGCTGCCCTGACCGCTCTCAGAACGCGACTCTGATCGTCATGCTGGACTTGCCCTCGAGCCTGATCTTTCCCTTGAGCGTGGCGCGAGGCCAGTACTGATCGAATTCACTGGCGGGGAAGGCCGACGCCGTCTCGTGCGGGTCGCAGATCACCGCGTCCGGCCCCCACTCGGCAGGCTCGCGCTTGCCGGCGATCCGGCCGACGACGACGAAGGAGTGTCCGCCCAGATTTCCGCCGGCGACCCCCAGCTTGTCCACCCAGTCGATCGGAAACACACCCTTGTCGCGCAGACAGATGAAGGCAAGCGCGGCCTGCTCGTTGCAGTTCCCGCAACCGAGGCGCGCTGCGGCGGAAGCAGTGAACTCGGCCACGCGTTCGATTGCGGCGAGCGCATTGCTGCTGTGCAGATCACCGAGCGTGCTCTCGTACGCGTCGACGTCGGAGCGCAGGTCGCTGATGCACTGCCACGAGTTGCCCCAGCTTCCCAGCAGGTCACCGATCTGGTTCCGGGATCCGAGCCGCATCTTGCCCTTCACGAAACGCACGGCCTCCATCGCATCGGTCAGGTTCTGCTTGAGCGTTCTCGGCATTGTTTGCACCTTTCGTTGCAGATTGCTGGACAGGGTACGCGGAAACACGCCCGGCATTCGACGGGTCGGGGCACGCTCCGGCATGCCGCATGCACAGGCGCCACCGCCGCTCGTGCTGCGCGGGTTCGACCGCCGTGCTGGCGTGCGGCGGGACGCCGCCCCCGTGCCACACCGCTGCACCCGTGCCCCTCGCCCTGCGCGGCCGCCATCGCACAGGGCGCGACGAAGTGGCACGAACTGTTCCTCGACGAAACGCAGCAGGCCATGAGCTCGCGAACGCTGCCAGCTCGAACAGATTCGGCCTGTCGGGTGCGCCGCTGGTGCGACGACCGGCCATACCCGCAGCGAACCCGGCTGCAGCGCCGACCGGCCCCAGCGACTCGTCCGCTACAATGCAGACACTGTCCGGTGCTGCTGCCCTTCCTGTCGCTGAACTGCGGAGACCTCGATGAAGCTCGGCTTCTTTACCATGCCCATGCATCCGCGCGGCCGCAACTACACGCAGACATTGAAGGAGGACCGGGAGGCGATACTGCTCGCCGATCGGCTGGGCTACTGCGACGCGTTCATCGGCGAGCATGTCACCGATGCCTGCGAGACCATCCCGTCCTGCCTGAGCTTCATCGCGAGCCTCGCCTACGAGACCAGACAGATCCGTCTCGGCAGCGGCACGGTGAACCTGCCGAACAACCATCCGGCGGCGGTGGCGGCCCATGCCGCGATGGTCGATCACATGCTCGAAGGCCGATTCCTGTTCGGCATCGGTCCCGGCGGGCTGCGCTCCGACCAGGAAGTCCTGGGCAATCTGACCCAGGACCGCAACGCGATGTTCGTCGAGTCGATCAACCACATCCTCGCGCTGTGGGCGGGAACGCCCCCCTACGACCTGACGGGGCGCTACTGGAACATCAGCACCGCGCAGACGATGCTCCCGGAAACCGGACAGGGCGTGATGATCAAGCCCTACCAGCAGCCGCACCCGCCTATCGTCGTCACGGTGGTGGTGCCGTACTCCAAGGGCCTGGTCGCTGCGGCACAGCGCGGCTGGCAACCGATCACGGCAAACTTCCTGCATCCGAACTGGGCGCTCACGCACTATCCGATGTACCAGCAGGGCTGCGAACTCGGCGGGCTCAAGGCCTCGCGCGAGAACTGGCGGGTGTGCAAGAGCATCTTCGTCGCCGACGACGATGCCACTGCACGCCGTTACGCGAAGGACGTGAACGGACCGTACGGCTTCTACTACTGGAATCTGCTGACCAAGCGGCGCTCGCGCGGCGACTCGGGCATCTTCAAGCACGATCAGTCGATGCCGGAGGAAGCGGTCAGCGTCGAGTACCTGCTCGATTCGCTGGTGATCTGCGGCAGCGTGAACAGCGTGGTCGATCAGCTGCTCGCGTTCAACGAAAAGATGGGCGGCTTCGGCACCCTGCTCTACGCCGGACACGACTGGGCCGATGTGCCGCTCGCGCGCCGTTCGATGGAACTGATGGCGGAAAAGGTGATGCCGGCGGTGAACCAGGCCCTCGGCACGGCGCACGCGTAATCGAGCAGGCACGACGGTCGCGAGTGCAGCACCGGCGCGCACGGCAGGCGCCGGGCTGCAGCCGATCCGGACATCACCACGGAGGAGAATGGAATGACCAGCAGAGCGGGCAGGTTGCGCGGCAAGGTAGCGCTCATCTCCGGCGGCAGCGGAGGTCAGGGCCAGTCTCAGGCGCGACTGTTCGCGCGCGAGGGCGCGGCAGTGATTCTCGGCGACATCGTCGAGCGGGACGGCAAGTCGGTGGCGAGGGAGATCACGCG
>CANGUQ010000564.1 GCA_947456915.1 Betaproteobacteria bacterium | reverse complement strand
CGCTCTGTTCCCAGTGCTGCTTGTCCTCGGTCTTGTAGTACGCCTGGTCGCCGTGCAGCGTCGTCTCTTCGCCATGGAGCAAGTGCGGCAACTGGGTGATGTCGGCGGTCGCCGCGTCGGTGGTCGTCACCGTGTGAATCACGCCCCGGCGGTCGGTGCCGACGTGCACCTTCATCCCGAAGTACCACGGATTCCCCTTCTTCGTCTGCCGCATCTCGGGGTCGCGCGTCTGCGTCGCGTTCTTCGTCGCGCTCGGGGCCCCGATGATCGTGGCGTCCACGATCGTCCCCGCCTTGAGCAAGAGCCGCCGCTCTTCCAAGAGCCCCCGCACCGCAGCGAACATCTGGGCCGTCAGGTCGTGCGTCTCCAGGAGATGCCGGAACCGCAGGATCGTCGATTCGTGTCAATGATCGTCTGAAATTCCCCACCAGTGATCGTCTCAAATTCCCCACCCGGTGAAGATCACAGCTCCGCGTGAGCTGTGACGGTGGACCGCACCAGCCCGGCTTTCCGCTTCTCGCGAAGCCGGTACGAGTCCCCTTTGATGTTGATCGTGGTCGCGTGATGCAGGAGCCGGTCGAGGATGGCACTGGCGATGACGGCATCGCCGAAGACATCACCCCAGGCCCCGAGGCTCTGGTTGCTAGTCAGCAGGATGGCGCCGCGTTCATAGCGCCGGCTGATGAGCTGGAAGAAGAGGTTGGCCCCCTGCCGATCAATCGGGATGTAGCCGATCTCGTCGATGATGAGCAGCTTGGGTTGCGTGAGCAGCTTGAGGCGCTCCTCGAGGCGGTTCTCGTAGAGGGCTTTGCCGAGCGTGGTGATCAGCGCGGCGGCGGTGGTAAACATCACCCGCAGTCCGAGGCGGCACGCTTCGAGGCCGAGCGCGACGCTCAAGTGCGTTTTCCCGACCCCTGGTGGACCGAGTAACAGCGCGTTGGCGCCGTTCGCCACAAAGCGCATGGTGGCAAGTTCCTTGATGACCTTCGGATCAATCGAGGGCTGCGCCTTCCAGTCGAAGGCGTCGAGCGTCTTGTGAAACGGGAAGCGGGCCATCTGGACGCGGAGCGCCTGGTGCTTCTCCTGCCGCGACGCGACTTCCTCGGCGAGCAGCGTGTGCAGAAAGGCGCTGTAGGAGAGCTCCTGGTGGGCCGCCTGCTCGAGGAGGGTCGGCAGGCGCTGGGCGACGCGCGTCAGGCGCAGATGCTGGCAGTGGTGACTGAGGAGCTCGAGCTCCCCAAGCGTGGTGGGCGTCGACGTGGCCTCGCGCGTCATGCGGCGATCTCCTCGGGCATCGCCGCGTGCTGCTCGTACACCGCGAGATCCCGCACCGCCACCTCCCCGTGCCCGACGTACCGCGGATCATGACGCGGCGGGGCCACCGCCAGCGGCGTCTGGTCCACGCGGAGCAGCCCCGCGTAGTGCGCCGGCTCCATGACCACCTGATGGCGCGGCTGGCGCGCGTGCGTGGCGACCAAGGTCTCCCCGGCCCACACGGTGAAGTCGCTGGCGTGCTCGCGGACGGTGACCGTGGTCCCCACGAGATGGGCTGGCACACTGTACCGCGTGCCGTCGATGCTGACCAGCGCGTCATTCGCCACGATCCGCTCGCGCACATGGGCCCACGTGTACGCAGGGCGGCCATCGAGGGGCGTCAGCGCCTCCTGCTGGAAGCGGACCGCCGGCACCTCGTGCGTCGTGCCGTGCACGCGCTGATCGGCGATGGTGGTGGCCCACTCGACGAGCCAGGCATTGAGGTCCGCCCACGAGGCGAAGCGCTTGCCGGCCAGCGCATTGCGCGCCACGTACTTCACCCCGGACTCCACCTTGCCCTTCGTCTGCGGGCGATAGGGCGCACAGGCCCACGGCCGAAAGCCGTAGTAGCCCGCGAAGTCGGCATACGTCGGGTGCCACTGGATGGCCTCGCGCGTGTGCGCGAGCACCATAGCCTTGGCATTGTCCACCACCACCGTATCGGTGACGCCGCCGAAGTGCTGGAAGGCCAGCTCATGGCCCGCCAGCCACTCGCGCAGTCGCTGCCGCGGGAAGGCCACGGCAAAGAGCCGTCGCGAGTAGCCGAGCGTCATCACGAAGATCTGGGCGGCGACGCGCTCCTCGCCGATCCACACGCGGACTTGGCCGAAATCGACCTGCGCCTGCGCTCCGGGCGCGGTCTCGTAGCGCACGGTCGCTTTGGTCGTACGGGCCGCCCGCAGCGGGGCGACCGCCCGGCGCACGATGATCACCGAGCCCCGAAAGCCGCGCTCCCGCAGCTCGCGACACAGCACCGACGCATTGAAGTCCACCTCCGGCGCCCGCGCCTCGAGCCACGCGCGATACGGATCGAGCTGGGACACCGCCGGCCGCGCCCGACGCGGCCTCGGCCCGCCTCGCCGGCGCCAGGCCCGGACCGTCTTCCGGTCAATCCCATAGGCGCGGGCCACCGCCGACACCGAGTCGCCGCGGGTCAGCGCCGCCACGATCTGCTCGACCACCGTCTCTCCCACCATCGTCTCCGTCCCAGGCCAAAGCTGCCCAGAACTTGTGGCCGGGACCGCCACCCCCTCCGCCGTCTGTCCCATCCCCCTCTCGTCCATAATCCGACTCCCAACGTGGGGGGTGGGGAATTTGAGACGATCACTGGGTGGGGAATTTCACGCGATCACTGACAGATTCGTCCGGCACGGCGCCCTGGAGGAGGTCGATCTGCGCGAACCGGCGCATGGCCTCCGAGTCGTAGCGCATGTCCTCCGCCTGCGGATCAGAGAGATTGAATCACGGCTGGAGGAAGTCGACCCGCAGCATCGTCCCCAGCGGCATGGGGCGCCGCCCGCGCCCCGCCGTCGGGTAGTGGGGCGCGATCAGCGCCTCGAGGCGGCCCCACGGAATGACCGCATCCATCTCGGTCAGGAACTGGGCCCGGCGGGTCACCCGCGCCTTCGAGGCGTACACCGCATCCGCAAACGTCCGCTGCTCCGACATGCTGCCGCTCCGGGAAGGGGGGATTCGCGCGCGCCAGTATGCGCTGTGCCCGGCGGAAT
>CANGUQ010000563.1 GCA_947456915.1 Betaproteobacteria bacterium | reverse complement strand
TAGGCCAGGTGCACCGGCGCCTCGAAGCCCGGCACCAGCCGCTTGTAGCTGTTGGTGCCCGGGTTGGTGATCGCGTTCAGGGCGCGCGCGTGCTTGATGATGCCGCCGATGTAGTACAGCGCGAACTCGGAGAGCCCCGCGTAGCCGTTGCCGGCGAACAGGTTCTGACCGCCCTTCCACAC
This sequence comes from Betaproteobacteria bacterium, assembly GCA_947456915.1. Classification (GTDB taxonomy): domain Bacteria; phylum Pseudomonadota; class Gammaproteobacteria; order Burkholderiales; family CAIKXV01; genus CAIKXV01. The sequence goes on along the minus strand of CANGUQ010000563.1, from coordinate 2,879 downwards.
CGACTGGTGCACGTGCATGCCCGAGCCGTTGTCGCCGACCACCGGCTTCGGCATGAACGTCGCGGTCTTGCCGTAGCCGTGCGCCACGTTGTGAACCGTGTACTTCAGGATCTGGATCCAGTCTGCGCGCTGCACGAGCGGGGCGAACTTGGTACCGATCTCGCACTGGCCGGGCGCGGCCACTTCGTGGTGATGCACCTCCACCTCGACGCCCTGCTCTTCGAGCGCGAGGCACATCGCCGAGCGGATGTCCTGCATCGAATCGACCGGCGGCACCGGAAAGTAGCCACCCTTGACCGGCGGACGGTGCGCCTTGTTGCCGCCCTCGAACTCGTGCCCGCTCGCCCACGGCGCCTCTTCCGACACCACCCGGCACATGGCGCCGGCCATGTCGATGTGCCACTGCACCGAATCGAAGATGAAGAACTCGGGTTCGGGCCCGAAGTAGGCCACGTCGCCGATGCCGGTGGACTTCAGGTACGCGTCGGCGCGCTTGGCGAGCGAGCGCGGGTCGCGGTCATAGCCCTTGCCGTCGGAGGGTTCGATCACGTCACAGGTCAGGATCAGCGTGGGCTCGTCGGTGAACGGGTCCATGCGCGCGGTGCTCGGATCAGGCATCAGCAGCATGTCCGAAGCCTGGATGCCCTTCCAGCCGGCGATCGACGAGCCGTCGAACGCATGGCCGTCGTCGAACTTCTCGGTGTCGACGACCCTGGCCGGCACCGAGACGTGCTGTTCCTTGCCACGGGTATCGGTAAAGCGGAAGTCCACGAACTTCGCTTCGTGGTCCTTGATCATCTTCACTACATCGGCGGCAGTAGCCATGATTCTCCTTGTTTCGTCTGCGCGTGCTGGGAATGCGATACGGTCGGTCAATGAGCAGCGCAGTCAGGGTCAGCATTAAGCATGCCAATCGGTTCGTACCTCGGAACCTTTTGGGAACAGTGCGTTACCCGGAAAACTCAGCGCCTCATGCACGATTATGGTGCATATGCTCGCCAGGCGCGCCATGTCAGTGCACACTTTCCCTGAATCGGCCCCGCGAAGGGGGCGAATCCCGCGCGCTGCGGTCCGCCGCCGGTACCGACGCGCAGCAACGGTGCATGTGGAGCACGTCGGCGTCAGCCGCACTGCTTCAGACCGGGCGCCGCCGCGATTAGACTCGCAGGCGCGGCGACGCAAACCGCGTCGTCCGCCTGCCGGCCGCGCCGCGTCCGTTCACGGAGATCCCGCCATGCCGTTGCCCACCATCGAAGACATGCTCACGCGGGCGCGGCAGCGCGCCCGCGACCTCGGACTGCCCTATGCCGGCGCCCTCGAGCCGGCCGAAGCGTTTGCCCTGCTGCAGCACGAGCCGAGCGCACGGCTGATCGACGTGCGCTCGCGCGCCGAGTGGGAGTACGTCGGGCGCGTGCCCGGCGCGCTGGAGATCGAGTGGAAACGCTGGCCGGGCATGGTGCCCAACCCGGATTTCCTCGCCACGCTGCAGACCGCGGTCGACCCGCAGGCGCCGGCGCTGTTCATGTGTCGCAGTGGCGCGCGATCGAGCGACGCCGCCAGCGCCGCGACCGCGGCCGGCTACAGCCACTGCTACAACGTGCTGTACGGCTTCGAGGGCGACAAGGATGCGGACCAGCACCGCAACACGGTCAACGGCTGGCGCGCGGCCGGCCTGCCCTGGATCCAGGGCTGAGCCCGGCGGGGGTTGCGCGGCGGCCGGCGGGCGCCGGCAGCGACGAGCGGAGTCGCGCGTCGGCGCGAGGGCGCGCCGACGCAACCCGCCCGCCTGCACGAACCGTCGCGAACGCTGTGGCGGCGCGTGCCTGCCGCATCCTCCGTGCCGTTCGCCACGCTCGCCCGAGGCCCCTGCCCGATGCTCGCGATGACCCTGAACGCGGTGCGCACGCCGCTGCAGCCGGTGCAGCGCGATACGCCCGTGCCCGGCCACGGTGAAGTGCTGCTCGCCGTCAGCGCCTGCGCGGTGTGCCGTACCGATCTGCACGTGGTCGATGGCGACCTGCCGTTTCCCGGCCGCCCGGTAGTACCCGGGCACGAGATCGTCGGCCGCATCGTCGCGCTGGGCGCGGGCGTGACCGGCCTTGCCCCCGGGCAGCGCGTGGGCGTGCCGTGGCTCGGCGGCACCTGCGGCCACTGCCCGTACTGCGGCAGCGCACGCGAGAACCTGTGCGATGCACCGGTGTTCACCGGCTGGACGCGTGACGGCGGCTTCGCCACCCACGCGCTGGCCGATGCGCGCTACTGCTTCGCCCTCGACGACATCGCGCTCGATGACGTGCACGCTGCGCCGCTGATGTGCGCCGGCCTGATCGGCTGGCGGGCACTGCGGATGACCGGCGAGGCGGCAAAGGTGGTGGGACTGTACGGCTTCGGCGCGGCAGCGCACCTGATCACGCAGGTGGCGCGCGCGCAGGGCCGGCGGCTGTTCGCCTTCACGCGCCCGGGCGACACCGCCGCGCAGGCGCAGGCGCGGCGACTGGGCTGCGAGTGGGCCGGCGACTCCGATCAGGCCCCGCCCGAGCCGCTGGATGCAGCCGTGCTGTTCGCACCGGTCGGCGCGCTGGTTCCCGCCGCGCTCGCGCAGGTGAAGAAAGGGGGCCGCGTCGTGTGCGCCGGCATCCACATGAGCGACATCCCGGGCTTCCCCTATGCGCTGCTGTGGCAGGAGCGGCAACTGGTATCGGTCGCCAATCTCACGCGCGCGGACGGCGCGGACTTCCTCGACTGGGTACGCCGCGCGAGCGGGCTGCACGTCGACGCCACGGCCTATCGGCTGCTCGACGCGAACCGCGCACTCGATGACCTGCGGGCGGGGACGATCGTCGGCGCGGCGGTGCTGGTGCCCTGAACCGGCGCCGCGC
>CANGUQ010000562.1 GCA_947456915.1 Betaproteobacteria bacterium | reverse complement strand
TGGCAGCAGCGCCGAAACAGTCGCGGAGCACCGACCGAGGGCGGCTGGAGCGTACTGACGACGTTCCTTCCCGGTCTGGAACTCTGGGACCCCGCCGGCCACCTGGCGCTGCGCGGCAACGGGGCCGCCGCCTGGTCCGGCTGGCCAACCAGCCCACGCCTGGAGGCGTTGCGGGACCGCTGGTTCGAAACCTCCGAGGCCAGTGCGCGCGCGGCCATGGGGCTCGATTTCCAGACGGTGGCGTTTGAGGACGTGCCCTATGTCCCCGCGGGACGCTGGAAGCAGCCGACGGCATATCGCCAGGGCATCGTGGACGTGCCAAGGCACATGCCGCTCTTCTACACGCTACGCCGCAGCCAGTGACCGGGCTTGCGTCGCACGCTGTCAATCGGCACGCAAACGGGACCCCGTATCGGCGTGCAGAAGGGACCCCCTTTTGGTGTGCCAGGACGCGCCCGGGTTGGCCGGTGCGGAGCCGTAGGCGCAGCGGCGGGCAACCCGGGCGCGTGCGCGCCGTCGGTCGGGGATCAGGCGCGGTTCTTGAACCGCCAGCTGTCGTTTCCGGTCTCGACGATGTCGCAGTGATGCGTCAGGCGATCGAGCAACGCCGTCGTCATCTTCGCGTCGCCGAACACGCTCGGCCATTCGCCAAAGGCCAGGTTCGTCGTCACCAGGATCGAGGTCTGCTCGTACAGCCGGCTGACCAGGTGGAACAGCAACTGCCCGCCCGACTGCGCGAACGGCAGGTAACCGAGTTCGTCGAGCACCACGAGATCGACGCGGCAGAGATGGTCGGCAAGCCGCCCCTGGCGCCCCGCACGTGCCTCCGCCTCGAGCCGGTTCACCAGGTCCACCACGGTGTAGAACCGCCCGCGCGCACCATCACGGATACAGGCCCGCGCGATGGCGATGGCCAGATGCGTCTTGCCCGTCCCGGTGCCGCCCACCAGCACCACGTTGCGCTGCTGCGTGAGAAAGTTCCCCGTCGCCAGGTCGCGTACCAGCGTGTCGTTGATCGGCGTGCCCTCGAACCGGAACTCCTCCACGTCCTTCGCCAGCGGCAGCTTGGCCAGCGTAATCTGGTACTTGATCGAGCGCGCCTGCTTCTCCGCGATCTCGGCCGCGACGAAATCGCCGATCACCCGCTGCGGCTCATGCTGGCGCTTCACCGCCGCGCCAATCAACTGGTCATAAGCCGACTTCATCCCATACAATTTCAGCTCGCCCATATGGGCGAGGATCTCGGACCGCTCCATCACGCACTGCTCCTCAGGCTGTCATAGCGGGCGCAGTCGGCGACGGGCTCGTGCCGCAGCCGCAGCGCCTCGGGCGTCAGGATCGTCACCGCCGGCGGCGGCTCGCGCTGACGCGCCAGGATGTTCAGCACCACATCCGCCGAGTGCACGCCCTCGCGCAGCGCCTCGGCGCAGGCCGCCTCCACCGCCGGCAAACCATCGCTCAGCACCGCGGTGAGGATGTCCACCATCTGCCGGTCGCCATCGCCCGCGCCGGCCAGCTTGCGCCGCACCCGCTCCAGCGCCCCGGGCAGCAGCCAATCCTTGAACGGCGCGCCGTTGCGCCAGGCGCCGGGCTTGCGCGCCAGTACAGGGACATAATGCCAGGGGTCGAACACCGTATGACCCCGGCCGAACACCCGCCGATGCTCGCCGACCACGCGCCCGTCCTGGCGCAACTCGATCCGCTCGGCATAGGCGCGCACCTCGACAGGCTTGCCGACCGCGCTCGCCGACACCGAGTATTTGTTGCCGTCGAACCGCACCAGGCAGGTCTTGGAAACCGATGCCGGCACCGCGTGGAACCCGTCGAACCGGCCCGCGTATCGCACCAGGCCCGGTCGCTCGGCCTCGAACATCTCCCACACCGTCCGGTCGCGCCGTTCGGGATGCGGATGCGCCCGTGCATAGGCAACGCAGCGGTCGAGCAGCAGCGCGTTCAGCTCCTCGAAATTCGCCACACGCAGCCGCGGCGAGAAGAACCTCTCGCGCACCAGCCCGACCTGGTTCTCGACCTGCCCTTTCTCCCAGCCGGACGAGGGCGTGCACGCCACCGGCTCGACCAGGTAGTGGCTGCACATCTGCAGGAAACGCCGGTTGTAGCTGCGCTCCCGCCCCACCAGGATCGCCTCCACCGCGGTTTTCATGTTGTCGTAGATCCCGCGCGTGCAGGCACCGCGAAAGAACGCGAAGGCCCTGTCGTGCGCGTCGAAAACCATCTCTTGGCTCTCGCGCGGATAAGCGCGCACGAACATCATCCGGCTGTGGCACAGACGGACATGCGCGACCTTCACCGTCATCGTCGCACCCGCCATCACCACGACCTCGTGGCTCCAGTCGAACTGGTACGCCTCGCCCGGTGCGAAGCTCAGCGGCACGAACGCCGCCGCCGAAACCTCCGACCGAGATCGCTGCCAGCCGCGCGCATAGCGACGCACCGCGTCATAGCCGCCGCCATAGCCGAGGCCCCGCAACGCCTCGAACACGCGCATCAACGTCAGCCGCTCCCGGCTCGCCCGACCCGCATTCTCCGCCAGCAGCCGATCAAGCTCGTCGCGCCACGCGCCAAGCTTGGGCTGCGGTTGCTCGGCACGTTCGTAGCGGAATTCCGTCGCCCCCGAGCGCAGAACCTTCCGCACCACCTTCCGCGACAAACCAAGCTGCCGGCAGATCGCCTTGATCGGCAGACCCTGACCCAAATGCAGCCGACGGATCTTCGCAATCGTCTCCACCACCAGCATCCCAACCATGACCCCCGGCAAACCCGAGAGCCAACGTGAACCCACTCAACAGAGGGGTCCCGATTGGACGCCGATCACCCCTCCACGGGGGTCCTTCTTCCACGCCGATACACAGACGTCGCGGGCTAGGCGCCAGCCATCTCGCGCATGCTTTCCAAAATGCGTGGCGATGAACGTCAGCCAATACGCCTCGTCGACCTCACCGCGCCGAAGCCGCAAAGCTGCGGCCCTCAACGGGTCAAATAGGTCAGAATGTGGATCCATCCGGCGCGGGTCGTGCAGGTTGTCCCGAACCCAGTGGACAAATTCGATGCGCCGCAGGCTCTCG
>CANGUQ010000561.1 GCA_947456915.1 Betaproteobacteria bacterium | reverse complement strand
TCCCGACGGCTACACGCTGGGCACTGCGGGCGACTCGGCCACGCTGCCGCCGCTCACCCAGAAGGGCGTGCAGTGGGACCCCGTCCAGTACAGCGCGATCAGCCTGCTCACCGTGCAGCCGCTGGTGCTGGCGGTACATCCCTCGGTGCCGGCGAAGACACTGCAGGAGTTCGTCGCCTACGCGCGGGCGAAGCCCGGCGCGCTGTCCTTCGGCTCTTCCGGGCACGGCCATCCGCAGCACCTCACCGGCGAGCTGATCCGCCGCACCGGCGGTTTCGACATGGTGCACGTGCCCTACAAGGGCGGCGGCGCGGCGATCACCGATCTGGTCGGCGGACAGATCCCGGTGGTGGTGCTGGGCTCATCGCCGGTGATTCCCTTTCACCGCGCAGGCAAGGTGCGCATCCTCGCGGTCACCTCGGCGCGCCGCTCGGCGACGCTGCCCGATGTGCCCACGCTCGCCGAGGGCGGCGTGCCGGGCATCGACGTGGTGCAGTGGATCGGTCTGGTCGGGCCGCCGAAGCTGCCGCAGCCGATCGTCGGGCGCGTCAACCTCGCCATCGTGAAGGGGATGCAGACGCCCGCCGCGCGCGAGGCGCTGGAGTCGGTGGGCTTCGAGGTCGCCACCAGCACGCCAGAGCAGATGGCCGCGCGCTTTCGCGACACGATGAACGGCTGGCGCCGCCTGCTCGCGGAACTCAAGCTCACCTTCGACTAGGGCGGGCGGGCGCCACGCCGCGAGGGCAGGCGTGCCGCCGCTGCTCAGCGCACGCAGCGTGACGACGCCAGCCGGTCGAGCAGGTCGAAACGCGATTCAAACTGCCCGTCCGGGTCGAGCAGTTCGAACGACGTGTCGGTCACGTTCTGCAACCGGGTCACGTAGGGCGGTTCGCGCGAGGTCTGGGGATAGCGCCAGACGAGGTGACCGCTCTGCGCCATCCAGAATCCGGCGACCAGCCTGCTCTGCGGCGCGTTGACGTCGCCGTCGATGCGCACACGTCCGTCATCGAGCAGTGTGATGCGCGTACGCGCGCCGTCGCGCAGCCTCGACCAGACGCCGACGAATCGGCACGGAATCTGCGGCGCAGTGTGGGTCGGACCGCGCCCCTCCAGCGCGGGAACACTCGCGATCAGTCCGGTGCGACGGTCGACGCAGGCGCGCGGGTCGGTCCTGCAGTCGTCTGCCTCGTCGCGTGCGTCGTTGAAGCGGTTGATCAGCAGCACCTGCGCACCCCAGAGCAGCACCAGCGCGCCGACCGGGATGTAGATCACCAGCCGCACCAGCACGGCCACCCACGCCGGCAGCCGGGTCTTCAGCAGGCTGCTGGCGGGTCGAGGCAGCGCGCGCTCGGCCGCCCTCTGCGCGCGGGGAATCAGGATCCGCCGCAGCAACAGGTAGACGAGCAGCGGCAGCAGCAGCGCCGCGGCGACCCACAACGGCTGGCGCGGCCACCACGCCGACAGTCGTTCCCACCCGCCAGGGGACTGCGCGGAGTCCTGAGCCTGAGCCTGTGTCGCCACCGGCGACTGCGCGGCGGCCGCGATCCGGTAGCGCGGATCGTCGTCCCGCCACGGATGGAGCACCAGCGCTGCGTCCGGATCGGGGGCCAGGCCCGCGCAGGTGGCGCGCGTCTGGTAGAGGCCGGTCCCCACGCCACCGACCGGCACTCCGACCACCACGATCTCGTCGCCCGAGAGCCGCAGCACCTGCGCCGACCCCGGCTCGAGACCCATGCCGGGGTCGGGCAGCCCGCGCGCGGTGCTCGTGTTCGGATCGAACAGCGTGAGCGGATCGGGCGAGAGCGCGCACCCGTCGGACAGCAGCACCGCCCGACGCCCCATGCTCTGGTGCTGAAGGATGTAGGTCCAGCGCTTCCTCGAAGCATCCCACAGCATGCGCGGCCCGGCGTCGGAGGCCCAGTCCACGTCGATGGAGCCACTCGGCTTCACGCCCGACGCCGATCGCCACCCCTTGAACAGGGACTCCCAGTACTGCGCCGCGACCGCGCTCACATCCAGCGGCGCATCCTCATTCGGCAGGCTCAATTCCACCATCGGCCGCGACGGCAGCACCGGCGCGCCGTAACTGAGACCCTCGAGCTGCCAGCGCAGGCTGCCGGCGATGAACGCCTCTCGATCTTCATCGTAGACCGCCGCATGATCGTTGCCGGTGACGACCACGAGCCGCCCGTCGGGCAGCAGCCCGGTGGTGAGCGAGGCATCCGTCCAGCGGGACAGGGCGAGTTCGCCGCAGGGTCGCCAGATCGCCTCGGGGAGTTGCCGGCACTGGGCGAGCAGGCTGTCGCCACCGGCACTGCCCGGCCCGACACCGACATGCATGACACGCCCCGAGGGCAGTTGCGCAACCGCGTGGTGACGACTGCGGCGCTGCGCCGGTCGCCCTGCCTCGCGCCATCGCCGCTGCACTGGGTCCCACTCGTAGGCATGGCTCTCGGCACGGCCTCCGGGCGGCACGGTCGAGCCGACCACCAGCACCCGTCCGGTGGCCAGCCGTATGGCGGCCGGCGGGTGAAACCACGCGGGCGGCAACGTTTCGGGCCCGGAGGGCCGACGTGTCCACAGCAGCACGCGGGAGCCGGTGAAGATACGCACGCGATCATCCGGCAGGCGCTGCAGATCGGGCGTGGTCTCCCACTCGCGGTCGGTCGAGACGATCGCGCTGCCCGCCGGCAGCCAGCCCTGCTGGCGCGGATCGAGCAGCCAGACCCACGGCTCGTGATAGGGACTGGGGTCGCCCTGCCGCCCGCCGACCAGCAGCACCGACCCGTCCCCCAGCAGCGTGGTCGCGTGGTGACGCAACGCGCGCGGCAGGCGCGCGGATTCGCTCCAGCGCCCGCTCGCCGGATCGAAGATCTCGGTGCTCGCGTGCACGCGAACGTCGTAGCGCGCATCGGCGCTGTGGCCGCCGCTGACCAGCACCCGCCCGTCGGCCAGCCGCGTCGCGCTGTGGCCATGGCGCGCCACCCGCATCGCCGGCATCTGCTGCCACTGCCCCGTCGCGGGGTTCCATCGCTCGACCGAGTCGAGCGCCATGCCGCCGGCATCGCGCCCGCCCACCACCAGCACCGAGCCATCGGCGAG
>CANGUQ010000560.1 GCA_947456915.1 Betaproteobacteria bacterium | reverse complement strand
GCTGCTTGGCCATGCCCCGGCAGCCCACGCGCAGGCGTGGAAACCCAGCCGCACGGTCGAGCTGGTGGTATTCGCCTCTCCGGGCGGCGGCAACGACAAGGCGGCGCGCGCGCTGCAGAAGATCTGGGCGGACAACAGGATCGTCGATGCGGTGGTGGTCAACCGGGTCGGCGGCGGCGGCACGCTCGCCTACACCTACGTGAGCCAGCGGCAGGTCGACAAGGTCGCCGACCCGCACTACATCGCGATCGCGCAGGCCGGCATCCTCACCAACCAGCTCGCCGGGCGCACCACGCTCGGCCTCGCCGACATGACGGTGCTGCCCTACATCGGCACCGAACCGGTGTCGCTCGCGGTGCGCACCGACTCGCCGCTGAAGAGCCTGAAGGACGTCGCCGAGCGGCTGCGCAAGGACCCGGCCTCGCTCAGCTTCTCGCCGGGCAGCACGCTCGCCAGCACCAACCACTTCGTCGTCGCGCTGCTCGCGCGGCAGGTCGGCGCGGACGCGCGCAAGCTGCGCATGGTGACCTTCGGCGGCGGCGCGGAGGCCGCGACCAACGTGCTGGGCGGCCACATCGACGCGATGATCAACGCGTCGAACAACGCGGTGCCGCACGTGCAGGCCGGCAAGATGCGCATCCTGGGCATCGCTTCGCCCAAGCGCGTCGCGAGCCTGCCCGACGTGCCGACGTTCCGCGAGCTGGGCTTCGACGTGATCCAGGACAGCTGGTACGTGTTCCTCGGCCCGCGCGGCATGACGCCGGGACAGATCGCGTTCTGGGACGACGTGTTCGCGCGCACGATGAAGACGCCGGAGTGGAAGAAGTTCGTCGAGGAGAACGGCTGGGAGTTCGGTTTCATGCCGTCGAAGGAGACCGCGGCCTTCCTCAAGAAGGAATGGGAGGAAGCGCGCGGCATCATGCAGGAGCTGGGCGTGCTCAAGCTGGACGGCAAGTAGATGCAGACTGCCGGGAGCGGGCGGCTGCTGCCGCTCGCGCTGCTGCTGGCGGCGACGCTGGCGATCACCGGCGGCTACGTCTGGTTGACGCTGGCGCTGCCCTCGCCGTCGCTGGGCGATCCGCTCGGACCGCAGATCTTTCCGCTGCTGATCTGCGCCGGGCTGGTGCTGTGCGTGACGATGCTCGCGGCCGAACTGCTGCTGGGACGTCGCCGCGCGGGCACGACGACGACTGCCGGTGAACCGGTCGACGCACGATCGCTGGCCGTGGTCGCCGGCATCACCGCGTGGACCGGCCTGTACTTCTTCAGTTTCGAGCGCGCCGGTTTCGTGATCTCGACCACGCTGTTCCTGTTCGGCCTGATGAGCGTGTTCAACGCCGGCCGCTGGCGGATCAATGCGTGTACCGCGGCAGGCTTCACGCTGGGCGCGTGGCTGCTGTTCGTGCAGGTGCTGTCGGTGCGGCTGCCCGGCGGCTGGCTCGGGCACTGACGCGCGTGGACGCGCTCGACCATCTGCTGACCGGCTTCGCGGTCGCCACCTCGCCGATCAATCTCGGCTACGTGTTTCTCGGCTGTCTGCTGGGTACCGTGATCGGCGTGCTGCCGGGCATCGGACCGGCGGCGGCGATCGCCCTGCTGCTGCCGATCACCTACGGCATCGAGCCGACCTCGGCGCTGATCATGCTGTGCGGCATCTACTACGGCGCGATGTACGGCGGCTCCACCACCTCGATCCTGATCAACACCCCGGGCGAGTCCTCGTCGGTGATGACTGCACTCGACGGTTACGCGATGGCGCGCGAGGGGCGCGCCGGCGCGGCGCTGGCGATCGCGGCGATCGCCTCGTTCATCGCCGGCACGATCTCGGTGCTGCTGCTGTCGCTGCTCGCGGTGCCGCTTGCGGGGTTTGCGCTGAAGTTCGGCCCGGCCGAGTACTTCACGCTGATGCTGTTCGCGATGACCTCGGTGGCGGCGCTGACCGGTCCGTCGCTCGCGCGCGGCCTGCTGTCGATGTTCCTCGGACTGATGCTGGCCACTGTGGGCATCGACCTGCAGACCGGCCAGCAGCGCTACACGTTCGATCTGCCTGAACTGCAGGACGGCATCGGCTTCATCGTCGTGGTCGTCGGCCTGTTCGCGATCGCCGAGGTGTTCTGCGGCCTCGACGAGCACCTGCGCGGCCGCGCCGAGGTGGTCCGCCTGTCGGGCCGGCTCTGGCTCACGCGCGAGGAGTGGCGGCGTTCGGTGCTGCCGATCGTGCGCGGCACCGGCATCGGCTTCTTCAAGGGCGTGCTGCCCGGGGCAGGGGCGACCATCGCCACCATCCTCTCGTACAGCGTGGAGCGCATGCTCCACCGCGACCGGCACCGGTTCGGCACGGGCATGATCGAAGGCGTTGCCGGCCCGGAAGCCGCCAACAACGCCTCCACTGGCGGCGCGATGGTCCCGCTGCTCACGCTCGGCGTGCCGGGTTCGGGCTCCACGGCGGTGCTGCTCGCCGCGTTCATCATGTACGGGCTCCAGCCTGGCCCCCTGCTGTTCGAGAAGCGACCCGATCTCATCTGGGGGCTGATCGCCAGCATGTACATCGGCAACGTGGTCCTGCTGATCCTCAACCTGCCGCTGGTGGGCGTATTCGTGCGACTGCTGTACATTCCCACCGGTCTGCTGCTGCCGATGGTGATCTCGATCTCGGCGATCGGCATCTTCGCGGTGAACGGCAACATCTTCGAGCTGTACCTCGCGCTCGGCTTCGGCGTGATCGGCTATGCGTTTCGCAAGCTGGCGATCCCGGTGGCGCCGCTGGTGCTGTCTCTGGTACTGGGTGGAATGATGGAGCAGTCGTTCCGGCAGGCACTGACCATCTCGGGAGCCGACTACGGCGTGTTCGTGCGCAGCCCGATCTGCATCACCCTGCTCCTGTGCTCGGCGATCGCGCTGTCGATGCCGCTGCTCGCGCCGCTGCTGCGAGCGAAGTTCGCAGCGCGGCTCGCGACCGGCAGCACCGGCTGACCTGGCCGCACGCACTCATCTCGAGCGAGGAGGAGAGCCCATGCAAGCGAAAGCCCGCAGGACGTCGCAACCCCCGCGTCGCAGCGCCCTTCGCCGCGCCGGCGCCACGCTCGCCGGTGTCGCGGCGCT
>CANGUQ010000559.1 GCA_947456915.1 Betaproteobacteria bacterium | reverse complement strand
GGCCGCCACTCGCCGCGCGGCGCGGGCGCTGCCGCGGCCGCGGCCGCCCGGATCGAGGTCGATCCGTGCATTGCCGCGCAGCGCGGACGGGTAAACCCCGGGCATGGCGGTTGCGTTATCGTTGCATGCCCATCGCAGGCTGCGATGCCGGGTCGCGCTGCAGGCGCAGCCCGTCCGCAGCGGCTGCGGTAGCTCGCGGAGGTTTCGATGATGCGTTCGTCGTTCGTTGCTTCAACCCGTTTGCGCTCGATTGCGGGTGCGCTGGTACTCGCACTCGGGCTCGGTCCGATGCTCGTCAGTTGCGAGACGGCGCCGATTTCCGGGCGCAATCAGCTGATCCTGCTGTCGCCCGGCGAGGAGGCGAAGCTCGGGCTGCAGGCCTATCAGGACATCCTCAAGAAGGAGAAGCTCAATACCGACCCGGCGCTCAACGCGATGCTGCAGCGGGTGGGGGCGCGCATCGCCGCGGCGACCGGCCGCACCGACTTCCAGTGGGAGTTCCGGCTGATCGAGAACGACAAGATGGTGAACGCGTTCTGCCTGCCCGGCGGGAAGGTGGCGGTGTACACCGGCATCCTGCCGATCACCCGTGACGAGGCGGGGCTGGCGGCAGTGATCGGGCACGAGGTCGCGCACGCCACCGCGCGCCACGGCGCCGAGCGCATGTCGCAGAGTCTGCTGGTGCAGGCCGGGCTCACCGCGGGCGCGATCGCCGCGGGCGCCTCGAACAAGAATTCCGCCTCGACGCAGGCGGTGCTGGCGGCGCTGGGTGCCGGCGCGACGCTCGGGCTGATCCTGCCGTTCTCGCGACTGCAGGAGACCGAGGCCGACCGGCTCGGCATGGTCTACATGGCGCGTGCCGGTTACGACCCGCGTGCGGCGCGCGAACTGTGGGTGCGCATGGCCGAGGTCTCGGCGAAGATGGGTCGTTCGACGCCGGAGTGGATGTCGACGCATCCGTCGAACCAGTCGCGCATCCGCGACATCGATGCGATGCTGCCCGAGGCGATGGCGCAGTACAAGCCGCGCTAGCCGCAGGGCTTCGCGGCGAGCGGTACGCCCTCCCGCGCGGCGGGTACGCGCTCGCGCCCGTACCCTGTGCTCGCCGCGGGTGGCATGCGCCTCCTTCGCTGTGCCGTCTGCGTACCGCGCGCCCGCGCGCGACGGTAGCGCGATGTCCAGCACGCAGTCCTGGTCGTGCGCCCACCGGGGAGCACGCGCAGCCCGCGGCGGCATTCTCTGCCCGCCACGGTGACCAGACGCTCGCCACGACAACCCGGTACGACGGTTCGGGCGTCGCGGTAGACTTCGACGTGTGCGAAGCTGCGATCGCTGTCGAAACGGCGGCCTGCCTCGCGCCCGCGCCACTGCCGGTCTGCCGGCACCAACGGAGGAGAACGGGTCATGTCCTGTCGTGGCGGCCTCGTCTGGCGCGCCCGCGGTTTCGCCTTTGCCTGCGCCCTGATCGCGGCTGGAGCTGCGCTCGCGCAGACGTTTCCGTCGCGGCCGCTGCGCTACATCGTGCCGTTTCCGCCGGGGGGTGGCGCCGACCTGGTGGCGCGGGCCGTGGCCGCGCGCATGACCGAGGGCGGCGTGTTCAACGTGGTGGTGGACAACCGGCCCGGCGCGGGCACGATCGTCGGCGCGGAGATGGCGGCGCGTGCGCCGGCCGACGGCTACACGCTGTTCATGGGGTCGAACACGACCAACGCGATCAACCCGAACCTGTATCCGAAGCTGCCCTACGACGCGATCCGCGACTTCACGCCGGTGTCGCGCCTGACCTCGTTCCCGAACATCCTCGTCGTGCATCCGTCGCTGCCGGTAAAGTCGGTGCGCGAGCTGGTGGCGCTGGGCCGGGCGCGGCCCGGGCAGCTGAACTTCGCCTCCTCCGGCAGCGGCACGCCGGCGCAGCTCGCCGGCGTGATGTTCGGCGAAGCCGCCGGGATCAGGATGGTGCACGTACCGTACAAGGGCAGTTCGCCGGCGCTGGCCGCGCTGATGTCGGGCGAGACGCAGCTGATGTTCGGCAGCCTCGGCTCGACGTTGCCGTTCGTGAAGGGCGGACGCCTGCGGCCGCTCGCGGTCACCGGCGCGAAGCGCTCGGGCGCGGTGCCCGAGCTGCCGACGGTCGCCGAATCCGGCTTCCCCGGCTTCGAGGCGATCACCTGGCACGGGCTGCTGCTGCCTGCGGGCGCACCGGCGGCCGTCGTTCAGGTACTGAACGCCGAGGTGGTACGCGTTCTGCAGTCGACCGAGTTCCGCAAGTGGGCGCTCGAGCAGGGCGCCGACGCGACGCCGACCACGCCGGAAGCATTCGCCGAGTTCATGAAGTCCGAGCTCGCCCTGTACGCGCGACTGGTCAGACAGTCGGGCATGAAGCCGGACTGAGCGCATGAGCGGCGCCGTGTCCGCGGCATCGGCCCGCGCGCCCGCGCGCATCGGTCTGGCGATCGTCGGTGCCGGACGCGTCGGCCTGATGCGCGGCGAGATCGCCGCGCGCTCGCCCCTCGTGGACTGGATCGGCATCGCCGAGATCGATCCGGAGCGCGGCCGGTTCGTTGCCGAGCGCATCGGGGCGGCGTTCGTCACCACCGACTATCGCGAGCTGCTGCGCCGGCCCGAGGTCACCGCGGTGATGGTGTGCACCGTCGGGCACCTGCACGCCGGACCGACGCTCGCCGCGCTGGAGAATCCCAACCGGCCGGCGCTGCTCATCGAGAAGCCGATCGCCAACGACCTCGCGCAGTCGGCTGCGGTGCTGCAGGCGATCGAGGCGGCCGGGGTCGATGCGGTGGTCGGCTACACGCAGCGCTTTCGCCGGCGCTGGCTGGTGGCGAAGGACAAGGTCGCACGCGGCGAGCTGGGCGCGGTGACCACGCTCAGCACGCGCGCGCTGCTCAACCGGATGGTGGCGCGCAACGCCTATCGCCGCGAGCCCGATCCGGCGCCCAACTCGCCGATGGTGGTCTCCGGGACGCACGCGCTCGATCTGGCGCTGTGGATGATGGACGGACGCACGCCGGTGGAGG
Source organism: Betaproteobacteria bacterium (assembly GCA_947456915.1). Taxonomy (GTDB): domain Bacteria; phylum Pseudomonadota; class Gammaproteobacteria; order Burkholderiales; family CAIKXV01; genus CAIKXV01. Next base: position 87 of record CANGUQ010000559.1, on the reverse strand, counting down.
TGTGGGCCCGCTCGGTCGACACCGCGCTCGCCGGCGTGTGCGGCGGCACCGACGCGACCGCGGCGACGATCGTGTTCGATGACGGCG
>CANGUQ010000558.1 GCA_947456915.1 Betaproteobacteria bacterium | reverse complement strand
TGGTCGGGCGGCCCGCACGCTGGGCCCACGCCGCGGCCTGCGCCTTGCGCTGTGCCGCCTGCGCTGAGCGCGCGGCAACGCTCTGCTCGGATTCGCTGTAGAGCGTGCGCGCGATTGCGGCCGACCCGCGCCGGTCGGCGACGGCGGTGACGGTCAAGGTCCAGGCGTATTCCCCGATGCGCAGATCGATGCGGTCGCCCGGCTTCAGCTCCTTCGCCGGCTTGACCCGCTCGCCGTTCACCGCCACCTTGCCACCTGCCACCGCGTCCTGGGCCGCGGTGCGTGTCTTGTAGAACCGTGCTGCCCACAGCCACTTGTCGAGACGCACGCTCATCGCGCGATCGGTCGCCGCATGGCCAGCTGCGATGCGCAATGCAGACGCTGACTGCTGTTCGACAGGCGCCGGATCACTGAGCGGCTCGGCAGGGTGCGGAGCGCGGAGAATAGCAAACGACGCGCGTGCGATGGCCCTCGCCGCAGCGCTGCTGGCGGGGAGCGGCCCGAGCCGCTACAGTGCTCGCGCGGAACCCGCGCGGAGGCAGCCCGGAACCGCCCCGCTTCGGCTGCAACCCCGCAGCAGCCAGGCGGGCGCGGCCCCAGCGAGACGGCCGGCGGGGGCCACGGGTCGAGGAGAAACGTCATGTCCTGCACGTATCGCCGGGTGCTGCTCGCCGCCCCCTGCGCAGCCGCGCTCGCGAGCTTCGCCAGCGCAGCGGCGCACGCGCGCGACGCCTGGCCGGACAAGCCGTTGCGCTTGGTCGCGGTGTCCGCACCGGGCGGCAGTACCGATCTGCTCGCCCGACTGTACGCGCAGCGCCTGTCCGTTGCCCTGAACCAGCAGGTGGTGATCGACAATCGCGCCGGCGGCGGCGGCATGATTGCCTCGGAGATCGTCGCCCGCGCCCAGCCAGATGGCCACACGCTGCTGTTCACCCACACCAGTCACTCGGTGCTGCCCAGTCTGCACGCGAAGCTCCCGTACGACCCGTTCGGCGACTTCGCACCGGTCTCGCTGGTCGCGCTCACCCACAGCGTACTGCTCGTTGCGCCTGGCCTGCCCGTCAGAACGGTCGGCGAGCTGATCGATCTCGCGCGCGCGCGCCCGGGCCGACTCAACTACGGGGCCGGCAGCACCGGCGCATCGGCGCATCTGGCGGCCGAACTGTTCAAGCTGATGGCGAAAGTGGACATCGTGCACGTGCCGTACAAGGGCACCGGCGCGCAACTCGGTGCGCTGCTCGGCGGAGAGATCCAGATGAGCTTCTCGACGGTGCCCGCGGCGATTCCGCAGATCCAGGCGGGCAAGCTGCGCGCACTGGCGATCGGCAGCCCGAAGCGCATCGCTGCGCTGCCCGACGTACCCACCGTTGCGGAAACGCTGCCCGGCTTCGACGTCAGTGCGTGGAACGGCATGATGGCCCCTGCCCGCACGCCGGCGGCAATCATCAACCGGCTCAACGGCGAGATCGCACTCATCGCGAGCGACCCTGACGCGCGCGAACGCGCCGCCGCACAGGGCACCGACCTCACCCACAGCTCCCCCCAGGCCTTCGCCGCCTACATCAAGGCCCAGATCGCCAAGTGGGCCCGAGTCGTCAAGGCCGCAGGGATCAAACCGGAGTGAGCCCGGGAGGCCCGTGCCGAGGGACCCGTCACCGCAGGTGACGGGATCGGCATAGCCGATCCGGGCTCAGGCGCCGACAGCCCGATGCGCGAACCGTCGCAACCGCCGCGGAAGGCGCCCCCGGGAGGCCCGTGCCGAGGGACCCGTCACCGCAGGTGACGGGATCGGCATAGCCGATCCGGGCTCAGGCGCCGACAGCCCGATGCGCGAACCGTCGCAACCGCCGCGGAAGGCGCCCCCGGGAGGCCCGTGCCGTTCCCGCACCGGCGCCGCTAGATCGGTGCCTGTCCGACCTGCGCCGATCCGAGCGCTTCGCGCACCCATTGTGCAAAACGGTGGCAGTCGAATTCCTGCGGCACGAAGTGGCCGTGCGCGAACGGCCGCGCGTGCACGCCCTGCTGCTGCCACTCGCAGTTGCGCGCATCCTGCGCGTTGGTGACGCGCCACAGCGCCACGTAGTGCTCGAGATCGAACGCCGGATCGGCAAGCGCCTCACGCTCGAACAGCCAGTCATAGACGATGCGCACCGACTCCGGGCCGGTCGGCAACATCATGTGCGAATTGACGTAGTCCGGATGCACGTTGAGGAACAGGTTCGGCGGCAGCAACGCCGGCACGTACAGCGTCGAGCGCTCCTCGTCGCTCAGCCCGCGGAACGGCGCCACCCGCGCAGTACCGTCCAGCGTGAGCGTGCGCGCGCCGGGCCGATACATCGGCGTCGTCTCCGGCAGCGGCACGCCCTGCGCATCGCGCTGCAGACCCCACGCACCGGCATCCCGGTAGGCCGGTACCACCCGGCACAGCTCGGGGTGCACCGGCGGACAGTGGAAGCACTCGCAGAAGTTCTCGCACACGAGCTTCCAGTTCGCCTTCACCTCGACCACCATGCGCAGCCCGAGCGCAAGCTCGTCGAACCGGTAGCGCACGAAGCGCGCGGGCAGATCGCCCAGCGCCTCGGCGAGCGGCTGCCGGACGGTCTCGCCCAGGTGCACGAAGACGAAGCCACCCCAGGTGTCGATCTGCACCGGGTACAGCGCGAGCGCGCCCGCATCGAAATCGGCCGTCGGCATGCGCCGCGGCGTGTGCACGAGCTGCCCGTCGAGGCCGTAGGTCCACGCGTGGTACGGACACACGATGCGATCGCCGCGCAACCGCCCCTGCGCCTCGGTGCACAGGATCGATCCGCGGTGCCGGCAGGTGTTGTGGAAGGCGCGCAGCCCGCCCTGCTCGTCGCGCACGAGCAGGATCGACTGATCGCCGACTGCCACCACGCGATAGTCCCCGGCTGCGGCGAGCGCGTCGGTGCGCTCCACGGCGATCCAGCTGTCGCACCAGAGCCGATCGAACTCGCGGCGGTAATGCACGGGATCGTGATACCACGATGCCGGCAGCCCGGGCTCCAGGCGCGTCAGCGGCTCGCGCCTGCCCGCAGCCCCGGCGACGGCGTACGCAGCGACGGCAATGCCGGCAGGATCGGAAGTGCTCATGCCCCGGAGTTTAAGCGAGCC
>CANGUQ010000557.1 GCA_947456915.1 Betaproteobacteria bacterium | reverse complement strand
CCCGACGTCGATCCGCTGCGCACGATGGCGGCCTGTGCGTGCGTCTCCATCGGCCTACTGCTGCTTCGACAGGCCGAGGTTGAGGATCTTCGCCGTCTCGCGCAGCACGTCGTAGGCCTTGTCGTCGGTCGCGCCGAACCCGTTGGCGCGGAAGTTCTTCAGCAGCGCCGGGTCCTTCAGCTCGAGAAACGCCTTGCGGATCTGCTCGCGCAGCGCCGGGTTGAGTCCGGTCTGCATCACCATCGGATAGTTCGGGATCGGCCGCGTCTCGGCGACGATGCGCAGCTTCGCGCCGTCGATCTTGCCGCCCTTCACCAGCGTCTCGAAGATCGGCCGCGACAGTGCGCCGATCGGCACCTTGCCGGTCTCCACCGCGCGCGCCACCGCATCGTGCGTGCCCAGGTGGATCACCTTGTAGTCCCTGTCGCCGACCAGCCCCTGCTCGTTCAGCATCGCGCGCGGCGCAAGGTGGCTCGACGTCGAGGCGGGATCGCCGTAGCCGACGTTGAGACCCTTCGCCTGCCGCAGCTCCTTGATCGGGGAATCGGCGAGCGTGATGAACACGCTGGTGTAGTTGGGGCTGCCGCGGCTGTCCAGTCCGACGGCGAACGGTTCGATGTTCGGTGCGCGCGAGCGCGCGAGGACGTAGGAGAACGGTCCGAAGTAGGCAACGTCGATGCGGCCGAAGCGCATCGCCTCGATCATCGACGAATAGTCGGTGGTCACTACCACGTTCACTTCGCGCCCGAGCAGCTTCTCCAGGTGCAGTTCCAGCGGCCGCGCGTTCTGCACGATCGTCGCCGCGTTCTCGTCGGGCAGCAGCGCGAGACGGATCACTTTCGGGTTGGGATCGACGCTCTGCGCGTAGGCGGGCGAAAGACCGAGGGTGGCAAGGCTTGCGCCGGTCGCATAGGCGGCGGCGCCGTAGAGCAGGAAACGACGGTTCATCGGGGAAGCTCCTCGAGTGCTGCGGTGATGGCGCGCACCGGCAGCACCGGAGTGCTGCCCGGCGCGGCCGGGGACGAAAAGCGGGTTTCGGTGTCCTCGATCCCGGCGCTGTCCAGACTGCCGTAGATGGCGGTGAGCGCCGCGGCGTCGATGCGCGAGGGCGGGCCGTCGAACACGACGCGGCCCGCACCGATGCCGATCACGCGATCGGCGAACTGGCGCGCGAGGTGCACCTGGTGCAGACTGACCACGGCGGTGATGCCGTCGGCCTTGCAGATCGAGTGAATCAGGCCGAGCACCTTGACCGAGGTCGCGGGATCGAGACTCGCGACCGGCTCGTCGGCGAGCAGGATCGAGGGCTGCTGGGCGATCGCCCGTGCGATGCCCACGCGCTGCTGCTGCCCGCCGGAGAGTTCGTCGACGCGCTTCAGCGCGCAGTCGAGCAGGCCGACGCGGTCGAGGCAGTCGAGCGCGATGCGCTTGTCGGCGATCGGCAGCGGCCAGAACGAGCGCAGCGTCGTGTGATAGGCGAGGCGGCCGGTCAGCACGTTCTTCAGGGTGGTCAATCGCCCGATCAGCTGGTGCTGCTGGAACACCATCGCGCAACGGCGGCGATGCCGCCGCAGCGCCGCACGTGCGACGATGCTGCCGATACCGTGGACCTGCACGCTGCCCTGCGTTGCCGGGACGAGCCCGTTCAGCGCGCGCAGCAGCGTCGACTTGCCGGCGCCGGACGGGCCGAGCAGGACGGTGAACTCGCCGCGCGCGAAGGCGAGCGAGGTCGGCTGCAGACCGACGGTACCGTTCGGGTAGACGACCGACAGCGCGTCGACCGCGATCGCTGCTGCCTCGCCCGCAGGGAGTGCACCGTCACGCGGCGCGTCCGGCACGGCAGTCACTGGAATGTCCATCGGTCTCGGGCGTCGCCGCCACGCGTCGCTCGCACGGGGCGGTCCCCAAGGTGGGGCGGTGAACGATCGCAGACTGGCATTGCACTCGCGTGACGATCGGATGACGGCGGGCGTCAGGACGCTGCGGACAGTACACTGCGCGCGCGCAGGAGGAAAGGGCTCGCCGCTCTGCCTGCCGCTCGACCCCACGCCCGCCCGCGAGCCGCAGTGCCCGCCGCCGGCCCCGTTCTTCCGCACGACCCGCACAGGCCACGCCTCCCGTCATGACCACCGTCCGCCCCCACGTCGTTGTCGCCAACTGGGTTCATCCCGAAGTCATCGAGTTTCTCGGCGCCCACGCGCGACTGAGCACCAACGACAGCCGGGAGCCGTGGAGTGCGGCCGAGCTGCGCGAGCGCTGCCGCGACGCCGATGCGCTGATCGGCTTCATGACGGAGACGGTGGACGAGACGTTGCTCGCCGCCTGCCCGAAGCTGAAGATCGTCGCCTGCGCGCTGAAGGGCTTCGACAACTACGATGTCGAGGCCTGCACCCGGCGCGGCATCTGGCTCACCATCGTCACCGATCTGCTGACCGCCCCCACGGCGGAGCTGACCGTCGGGCACCTGATCGCGCTCGGACGCCACATGCCGGCCGGCGACCGGCACATCCGCTCGGGCGACTTCGCCGGCTGGCGTCCGACGCTCTACGGAACGGGACTGGACGGCAGCACGATCGGACTGATCGGCGCCGGCGCTGTGGGCAAGGCCGTGGCGCGCCGGCTCGCAGGCTTTCGCGCACAGCTGCTGTACTGGGACCGCACCGCGCTCACGCCGGATCAGGAGGACGCCCTGCGCATGACCGCCGTGCCGCTCGAGGAACTCGCTGCGCGCAGCGATTTCGTCTGCGTGTGCATCCCGCTCAATCGCGACTCCTTCCATCTGCTCGACGCGCGGTTTCTCGCGCGCATGCGTCGCGGTGCGCTGCTGATCAATACCGCGCGCGGGTCGGTCGTCGACGAGAACGCAGTGGCCGATGCACTCGAGTCCGGCCACCTCGGCGGCTACGCGGCCGACGTGTTCGAGATGGAGGACTGGGCCCTTCCCGATCGGCCGCGCACGGTGAACGCGCGCCTGCTGGCGATGCCTGACCGCACCTTCTTCACGCCGCACCTCGGATCTGCGGTCGATCGCATCCGCCGCGACATCGCGATGCAGGCAGCGCAGGACGTGGTCGAGGCGCTGCGGGGGCGCGTGCCGCCGCACGCGATCAACGCGCCGCAGCGCGACTGAGCACCGCT
>CANGUQ010000556.1 GCA_947456915.1 Betaproteobacteria bacterium | reverse complement strand
GCGTCCGGGCCGCGGTGGATGCGCACGACGCCCCCGCAGGCGCAGCATGTGCCGTGGCGCCACGAGCCCTTCCGCAGATCGTCAGCCGCTGAACCCGAACCCCGGTCGACACGACGACCCACCAGATAACCACCCGGATCCACGCAGGAGCAGGAAACAATGAGTGCAGGCAAGCAGACGAAGGCGACGATTTCGCCGCTGATGACCACGGTCGCAGCGTACCTTGCGGCCGCCCCGCGCAAGGCACTGCCCCCGCCCGTGGTCGAAAAGACCAAGCACCACCTGCTCGACACCATCGCGGCGATGGTCTCCGGCGCGCACCTGCTTCCCGGCGAACGCGCGATCGCCTTCGTGCGCACGCTGGGCGGCACGCCCGAGGCCTGCGTGATCGGCACGCCGATCGTCACCACCGCGATCAATGCCGCTCTCGCCAACGGCATGCTTGCCCACGCCGACGAGACCGACGATTCGCACGCTCCGTCGCTGACCCACCCCGGCTGCGGCATCGTGCCCGCCGCGCTGGCGATCGGCGAGCGCAATCGCGCCTCCGGCCGCGCCCTGCTGCGCGCGATCGCGCTCGGCTACGACCTGTCCTCGCGCCTGACCATGTCGCTCGACGCCTACCAGTTCCGCGAGGACGGTCACTCGACACACAGCTTCGGGCCGATGTTCGGCGCAGCCGCCGCCGGCGGTGCACTGCTGGGCTTCAATCCGCGGCAGATGCGGCATCTGCTGTCCTACACCGCGCAACAGGCCTCCGGCGTGTCATGCTGGATGCGCGATCCCGATCACGTCGAGAAGGCGTTCGACTTCGGCGGCATGCCGGCGCGCAACGGCACGTTCGCTGCGCTGATGGTCGCCTCGGGGATGACCGGCGTGGAGGACGTGTTCAGCGGCGAGCGCAACTTCTTCGTCGCCTACGGGCGCAAGCCCCGGCCGCAGGTACTGGCGCAGCGTCTGGGCCGCACCTTCGAGATCATGAATACCAACATCAAGCGCTGGTCGGTGGGCTCGCCGATCCAGGCGCCCCTGGATTCGCTCCTGGAACTGATCACGAAGCATGGCGTTCGCGCCTCCGATGTCGAGCACATCGACGTGCGGGTGGCACGCCAGGGCGCGAACACGGTGGACAACCGCGACATGCCCGACATCTGCCTGCAGCATCTGGCGGCAGTGATGCTGCTCGACGGCACGGTGTCCTTTGCCTCTTCGCACGATCTCGCACGCATGCGCGATCCGAAGGTGCTCGCACTGAGAAAGCGCGTCACGCTCACCGGCGACGACGCACTCACCCGGGCGATGCCCAGCCGCCAGGGCATCGTCACGCTGACGCTGAAGGACGGCCGGCAGCTGGCGCATCACACGAAGGCGGTGCGCGGCACCGCGCAGAACCCGATGTCCCGCGCCGAGGTCGATGCCAAGTGCTTCGACCTGCTCGCGCCGAGTCTCGGGCGCGCGCGCGCGCGCCGGCTGTGCGACATGGTGTGGACGATCGACCGCCTGCCCGACGTGCGCCGGCTGCGGCCGCTGCTGACCACGCGCCAGCGCAGGTAGCCCAGGTGGCTGCGGCTGCGGCGGTTGCCGCCACAGCCGCAGCGTGACCGGCAGGCGCAGCCTCAGCGCAGGCTCACGCTGTCGCGCTTCCACTGCGCATCCTGCCAGCGCTGGAACACCTGCAACTGCAGCGGATCGGACACCTGCCGCTCGGTCTCGAGCGTGTCCAGCCGCAGCACGTCGAAGCTGCGCCGCTGCCGGCCGTCCACCCGGGACTCGCGCGCGATCAGCATCTGCGCCGCGCCGGGAACCCAGCCGGCGAGCTCGATGTAGCCCAGTTCGGGGCCGCCCGCCGCCGGGGGCAGCACGTCGATGCTCCACGTCCCGGCCTGCTTGCGAAACACCCAGAGTTCGCGCCAGCCCTCGAGCGGCTGGACCGCCAGCGCGCCGGCGTTGCCTTCGCGATTGATCGACGCCGACGCCGTCCACACCACCGCCCAGGTGCAACGGCGCGCCAGCGGTGCCTGCACGTCCTGCTTCGCGTCGAGCAGCAGCACGCAGGTCTGGCCCGGTTCGCCCGGCACGGTGGCGATCGTCGGGCGGCGAGTCGTGGCAAGCCCGCCGGGCGTGGTGATTGCGTGCGCCGCGGCAGCCAGTGCGGCAGGACCGTTCGCAGCGGCCGGCGTCCTGATGGCCGCTCCCGTGCCGGCGGCGCTCTCGCCGCGAGTGGCGGTGACGGTGGACGTGGCAATCGCTGCCGCGGCACCTTCGCCACCGGCTGTGCCTTGCGCGGCCCAGCGCGAAGCACCGACACGGATCGCCGCTTCGGCATACAGCGGCTGGTCGTCATCGGCGAGTTCGCTGCGCTCGATGGCAGCGAGCGCAGCGGAGGCACGCTGCGCCGCCGCGATCGCCTGCGCGCTGTCGCCGCGACGCGCGTGCTGGTACGCGAGTCCGGACCACACGCCAGCGCGGCGCATCGCGAGACGATTGCGAAGTACGCCAGGCAGACCCTGCGGATCGGCGCGCTCCAGCAGGTCGGCACGCCACAGATCGCGCTTGAAGCGCTCGGTGGCGCTCAGTGCCGGGTCGACGCACTCGGCGCGCGTCAGCGCAAGCACGGCCCGCGCCCGCTGCTCGCCGCCGGCCGGCATCGCCAGCACGCGACGGAACGCTTCTCCGTCGTAGCAGATCTGCACCCGGGTCTCGCGCTCGTAGCTCGTGAAGCGCACACCGTAACGCGCTGCCACGTCGAGATGCGCGGACAGCGCAGCCTCGGCTGCCCTCGCCGCTGGCGTGGTTGCCGACCCGCCCGCGGCAGACGCCCGCCGGGCGAGCCGCTCGGCGAAGGTGCCCAGCGCATCGAGCACCTCGACGCCGGCCTCGCCGTTCACCGCAGCCGACGGCGCCGCCCTGATCCACCCCGCGGCATAGCCGATGCCGAGGGCTTCGCTGCCCCAGCTGTCGCGCAGGAAGCGCACGACCGCCAGGAGTTCTGGCGCATCGGCCGGGGCGAGCGCGAGACGGCGCAGATCGCGCGCACGCACGAAGCCCCCACGCTCGCGCGCGTGATCCCAGACCTGCAGGTAGTCGCTGCGTTCGCCGCGCACCTCCACGACTTCGCCCCGCCAGAGCTGGGTGTGCGACTGGGC
>CANGUQ010000555.1 GCA_947456915.1 Betaproteobacteria bacterium | reverse complement strand
TGGTCGAGCGGCTGCGCCGCGGCGGCCTCGTCATGTACTTCCGGCACGCCGATACGATCGGCATGCCCTGCGACGGCACGTATCGCATCGGTGACCGGGACGGTCAGCGCAATCTGTCCGAGCGCGGCCGTGCACAGTCGCGTACGATCGGCGAGCAGTTCACGGCGCTGGCGATCCCGGTCGAGCTTCCGGTGCTGGCGGGACCCGTCTACCGCGCGCGCGACACTGCCGAGGAGGCGTTCGGCGCGGCCAGGGTGACGACGACCGACAGCCTGCTCGCCGATGACTACGCGGGCGGCAGGCTGTCGTGGGTCCTCGGCGAGCACCGCCGGCTGTTCACCGCGTCGGTTCCCGCGGGCGGCAATCGCGTGCTGTTCGGTCATCGCACTCCGGCGATCATGGTGATCGGACCGAGCGTCGGTGGTCGCGCGTTTCCCGAGGGTTCGGCGATCGTGCTGGAGCCCGGCGCTGCAACGCCGCGGGTGCTGGGCATCCTCGCGCTGGCCCCGATCGTCGGCGGCGGATTTCACCAGTGCTGAGCGCACCCGCGCGCGGCCGCGGCGCGCCGGGCCGACGCTCGCCTTCGTCGTGAGGCACACACCCGGCTAGAATGGCGTCACGCGCATCGGGTCGACACCGTGCGACGACAACAGACCGCACGACATGGCGAGGGGAGAGGCATGGACGGAGATGCTGGCGGGATCGCGGCGGGGTACTCGTGCGTGTCGCACCGCGCGCGCAGGGCGGGCAGCCTCGCGCGCGCAGCTCGCGCTTGTCGTGCGCGTGCATCGGTGGTCGCGGCGGCAATCGCGATCACGGCATCGCTGCTCGTCGCCGGTTGCGCCGCGCCCGGTGGTCCGAACCTCGACGCTGCGCTGACGATCGAGCGCCAGGGCAGCTTCTTCGTCGGGGGCCGCACGATCGTCTCGGAGACGCTGTCCACGCTCCCCGCGTACATGCCGAAAGGGACGATCAGCGTCGAGCAGATGTACGTGCGATTTCAGGTCCCCGCGGGCGAGAAGCGTGCACCCGTCGTGTTCATCCACGGCTGCTGCCTGACCGGCAAGACCTGGGAGACCACGCCCGACGGGCGCATGGGCTGGGACGAGTACTTCGTGCGCAGCGGGCATCCGACGTATGTCGTCGATCAGGTCGCACGCGGGCGCTCTGCGGGCAACATCGTCGCCATCAACGCCGTGCGCATGGGCAAGCTGCCGGTAGACCAGCTGCCCACCGTGTTCTCGGTCGGCGCCGAGGATGCGTGGATGATCTTTCGCTTCGGGCCCGAGCACCCGAAGCAGTTCCCGGGAATGAAGTTTCCGCTGCAGGCCGCAGGCGAACTGTGGAAGCAGACCGTGCCCGACTGGATACAGTCGATGCCCACGCCCAACCCGACGACGGCCGCGCTGTCCGAACTCGCGCAGCGCCTGAATGGCGCAGTGCTGATCAGTCACTCGCAGTCAGGCATCTATCCGTTCCAGACCGCGATCAGAAGTCGGGCGGGTATCGCCGGCATCGTGTCGATCGAGCCGGGGGCGTGTCCCGCCGCCGAGGGCGACATGACGCCGTACAAGGGCATGCCGATCCTCGTGCTGTGGGGCGATTTCGTCGATCAGTCGCCGCGCTGGGCGCCACGGCTGAAGGCCTGTCGCGAGTTCGTGCGCGCCGCCAGTGCGGCCGGTGCCCGCGCGGAGAACGTCGTGCTGCCGGAGATCGGCATCGCCGGCAATTCGCACATGCTGATGCAGGACTCGAACAGCCTCGAGATCGCACGGTGGCTGGCGGCGTGGCTGGCGAAGAACGTCGGCCGGTGAGCATCCATCGGGATCCGCGCGCGGCGGCCACGGACCACGTCAGGGGAGAAGCGGCATGAATTTCGAATTCGATGGACAGTGCGCGCTGGTCACCGGTGCGAGCCGGGGCATCGGGCGCGCGACTGCGCTCGCGCTCGCGCTGCAGGGGGTGACGGTGGGCGCAGTCGCCCGGCGCGGCGAACTGCTGCGCGAACTGGCGGCCGAGATCCGTGCTGCCGGTGGCCGCGAGCCGGTGCTGATCGAAGCCGATCTCTATCCCGAAGGCGCCGCCGAGCGGCTCGCTGCGCAGGCGATCGAGCGGCTGGGTCGTGTCGACATCGTGGTGAACGCCGCGGGGGGCAGCCGCCCGATCGACGTGCATGCGCCGAAGGACGCGTGGGACGAGGCGATGGTGCTCAACTTCTTCCGCATCCGCGAGCTTTCCCACGCACTCCTCGATCCGATGCGCGCGCGCCGATGGGGGCGCATCGTGAACATCACCGGCACTTCCGAGCCGCGTGTGGTCAACGCCGCGTTCTCCGCCAAGGCCGCGGTGCACGCGTGGTCGAAGGGGCTGTCGCGCGAAGTCGCGCGCGACAACGTGACGCTCAACTGCATCCAGCCCGGGCGCATCCGCAGCGAGCAGATCGCCAGGCGCTATCCGACGCTGGAAGCCGAGCTCGCGTTCGCGCGCGAGGAGATACCGATGGGCCGCTTCGGCGACCCCGCTGAACTGGCGAACCTCGTGCTGTTTCTCGCATCCCCGCTTGCGGGTTACATCACCGGCACGGTGATTCCGGTCGACGGCGGGATGTACCGCTTCGCGTTCTGAGGCGCGGCGGCGCACGGGATAAAGGAGGGCAGGATGGATACAGTGAACGGGAAGCACGGCGCCGGTGCGGTGCCGCTGCCGTGGCCCAGGGCGATGCGGCGCGGCGATCAGTTCGGCGTGCGCTGCGTGTTCATGCGCGCCGGCACCAGCCGCGGCGCGTTCCTGCGCGAGGAGGACCTGCCGCGCGAGCCGCGTCTGCGCGAGAAGCTGATCCTCGCCATCTACGGCAGCCCGGATTTCCGCCAGATCGACGGGCTGGGCGGCGCGACTTCGCTCACCAGCAAGGTGGCGATCATCGGTCCCTCGTCGCGCAACGATGCCGATGTCGACTACACGTTCGGTCAGGTGCGCGTCGACGAGGCACGGGTGGATTTTCGCGGCAACTGCGGCAACATCTCCGCCGGGGTCGGGCCGTTCGCGATCGAGGAAGGACTGGTGGCCACGCGCGAGCCGCTCACCCGCGTGCGCATCCATCTCACCAACTCGCGTGCGCTGCTGGTGGCCGAAGTCGGCGTGCGCGACGGGCTGTG
>CANGUQ010000554.1 GCA_947456915.1 Betaproteobacteria bacterium | reverse complement strand
CCGAATATCGGGGGCAGGCGGTGCGGGTGGCAGCGCTCGCGGTACCGGTCGCACCGCTTGCACGCGGGGCCGACGCGGGGCGCGCCGGGGCGGAGCCGGCTGCCGACCCGGCAGAGCTCGGTCACGCGCTGGTGCAGGTGGCCGAGACGCTGAACGATCGTCGCGACATGGCGCGCGATGCGCTGATCGCCACGTTGCTGCCCGAATTCGTGCTGATGCTCGCGCTGGTGGCGATCGTCTACGTCGCCGTCGGTCACGGGCTCGCGCCGCTGGAGGACCTGCGCCGCGAGATCGAGAGCCGCGGCAGCCGCGACCTGCAGCCGGTGGCGGAGAACCGGGCGCCGCACGAGGTGAGGCGGCTGGTGCGTTCGATCAACGACATGCTTGCCCGGATGGCACAGACACTCGCCGCGCAGCAGCGCTTCATCGCCGATGCGGCGCACCAGCTGCGCACGCCGATCGCTGCGCTGAAGACGCAGGTCGAACTGGCGCAGCGCGCGACCGACCCGGTGGAGACCCAGGCCATGCTCGCCCGCATCCACACCGCCAGCGATCGCAACGCCCGGCTGGTCAATCAGCTGCTGTCACTGGCCCGCGCCGAGCCCGGCCGCACCGAGCCGCTGGCGCACCGCGCGATCGAGCTGATGGCACTGGTGCGCAGCGAGACCGAGCGCTGGGTGCCTGCCTCGATCGCGCGCGGCATCGACCTCGGTTACGAGGCCTGCGGACAGGAGATCGTCGTCGACGGCGACGCGCTGATGCTGGCCGAGATGCTGGGCAACCTGATCGACAACGCCTTGCGCTACACCCCGCCCGGGGGCACGGTGACCGTGCGGGCGGCGCGCGCGGCCGAGGCCGGCGCGCCGCTGGTGCGCATCAGCGTCGAGGATGACGGGCCGGGGGTGCCGCCGCAGGAGCGGGCGCGCGTGTTCGAGCGCTTTCACCGGATTCTCGGCACCGGCACGGAGGGCGCTGGTCTGGGGCTGGCGATCGTGCGCGAGGTGGCGCTCGCTCACGGCGGACGCGTGGACATGGACGCCGGTGCCGACGGCATCGGCACCCGGGTGACGGTCAGCCTGCCCGCGCAGCCGGATGCCCGCGCGGCCGAGCCCGCGTCGCACGCCTCCGCGGCGGCGGCGACGGCCACTCCCGAGGCGGGTTGAAATCGCCCGCACGCGCCCCCATCTTCTCGCACCTTCCACGAACAGCGGCGCTCGCGCCCCGATGCCATGACCGACACCACCACCGATCCCCGTTCCGCCGCTGCCGACTCCGCAGCGCCCGGCAAGCAGACACTCGGCTTCCAGACCGAAGTCAGGCAGCTGCTGCACCTGATGGTGCACTCGCTCTACAGCAACAAGGAGATCTTCCTGCGCGAGCTGATCTCCAACGCCTCGGACGCCTGCGACAAGCTGCGCTTCGAGGCGCTGACCGACGCGCGCCTGCTCGACTCCGATGCACCGCTGGCGATCGACGTGGCGTTCGACCCGGGCGCACGCGCGGTGTCGGTGACCGACAATGGCGTCGGCCTGTCGCGGCAGGAGGCGATCGACCACCTGGGGACGATCGCCAAGTCCGGCACCCGCGAGTTTCTCGCCCGCCTGTCCGGCGATCAGGCGAAGGACGCCAGCCTGATCGGGCAGTTCGGCGTCGGGTTCTACTCCGCGTTCATCGTCGCCGACCGGGTGAGCGTCGAGTCGCGCCGCGCCGGAGCACCCGCAGCCGAGGGTGTGCGCTGGGAGTCCGCCGGCGAGGGCGACTACACGCTGGAGACGATCGAGCGTGCCGCGCGCGGCACCACCGTCACACTGCACCTGCGCGAAGGCGAGGACGACTTCCTCAACGGGATGCGCCTGCGCAGTGTGATCCGCAAGTATTCCGACCACATCACGCTGCCCATCCGCATGGCGAAGGAGCGCTGGGATGCGGAGCAGTCGAAGTACGTCACCGAGGCCGAGCAGGAGACGGTCAACCAGGCTTCGGCGCTGTGGTCGCGAGCCAAGGCCGACATCAGCGACGAGCAGTACACGGAGTTCTACAAGCACGTCGCCCACGACTTCGAGGCGCCGCTCGCCTGGGCGCACGCGAAGGTCGAGGGCAAGCAGGAGTACACCCAGCTGCTCTACCTGCCCGCGCGGGCGCCGTTCGACCTGTGGGACCGCAACCAGCGCCGGGGCCTGAAGCTGTACGTGAAGCGCGTGTTCATCATGGACGACGCCGAGCAGCTGCTGCCGGCGTACCTGCGCTTCGTGCGCGGCGTGGTGGACTCGAACGACCTGCCGCTGAACGTCTCGCGCGAGATCCTGCAGCAGAGCCGCGACATCGACGCGATGCGTGCCGGCTGCGTGAAGCGGGTGCTGTCTCTGCTCGACGATCTGGCGGAGAACCAGAAGGAGAAGTTCGCGAAGTTCTGGGCCGAGTTCGGCCGGGTGTTCAAGGAGGGCGTGGGCGAGGATCACGCGAACCGTGACCGCATCGCGAAGCTGTGCCGCTTCGCCTCGACCCACTCCGGTGCGACAGCGCAGGAGGTCTCGCTCGCCGACTACATCGGCCGCATGAAGGAAGGCCAGAAGGCGATCTACTACATCACCGCCGACACGCCGGCGCAGGCGGCCAACAGCCCGCACCTCGAGGTGTTTCGCAAGAAGGGCATCGAAGTGCTGCTGCTCGCCGATCGCGTCGACGAGTGGATGCTGTCGCACCTGCCGGAGTTCGACGGCAAGCCGCTGGAGTCGGTGGCCAAGGGCGAACTCGATCTGGGCGCGCTCGAGGACGCAGCCGAGAAGGAGGCGCAGGCGAAGACCGCGGAAGCCTGCAAGCCGCTGGTCGAGCGGGTGAAGGCCGCGCTCGGCGAGCGTGCGAAGGAGGTGCGTGTCACGCTGCGGCTGACCGACTCGCCAGCCTGTCTGGTCGTCGATCGCGGCGAACTGGGCATGAATCTCGAGCGGCTGCTCAAGGCCGCCGGGCAGAACGCGCCCTCGGTGCAGCCGATCCTCGAGATCAATCCGAACCACGCGCTGGTGCAGCGGCTGGACAGGGAGATGGACAGCGCGCGCTTCGCCGACTGGGCACAGCTGCTGTTCGATCAGGCGCTGCTCGCCGAGGGAGGCCAGCTCGACGACCCGGCTGCCTTCGTCAAGCGGCTCAATGCGCTGATGCTGTCGCT
>CANGUQ010000553.1 GCA_947456915.1 Betaproteobacteria bacterium | reverse complement strand
GGGGCCGCTGCCGCCCGCCGGCGCCCACCTCCTCCAGACGTCCATCACCGCCCGCCATGACGCCCGAACCGATCGATCTGCGCAGCGACACCATCACCCGCCCGACGCCGGAAATGCTCGCCGCGATGGCGCAGGCCTCGCACGGCGACGATTCGCGCGACGGCGACCCCACCGTGCAGCAGCTCGAGGCACTTGCCGCGCAGCGTTGCGGCAAGGCGGCAGCCCTGTTCCTGCCCAGCGGCACGATGGCCAATCTGGTGGCGATCCTCGCGCACACGGCGCGTGCCGGCGAGGTGCTGATCGAGGCGACTTCGCACACGCTGACCTCGGAGCTTGGCGGACTGGGGGCGGTGGCCGGTCAGTTCTACCGCCCGCTGCCCGGGCATCGCGGCGCGATCGACATCGATGCGCTGCGCGCTGCAATCAGGCCCCCCGGCATCCGCCGCCATCAGGTCGGCACCGCACTGATCCAGGTCGAGACCACCCACAATCAGGCTGGCGGCGCGGTGCTGCCGCTCGCGCACATGGCAGCGGTATGGGATCTCGCCCAGCGCTTCAACGTACCGGTGCACGTCGACGGCGCGCGACTGTTCAATGCCGCGGCCGCGCTCGGCGTCGACGTCGACGTCATCGCCCAGTATGCGGACTCGGTCAACTTCTGCATCTCGAAAGGCCTGTCGGCACCGATCGGCTCGCTCCTGTGCGGCTCCCATGCGTTCATCGAGGCTGCACGCGGCTACCGGCGGATGGTGGGCGGCAACCTGCGGCAGGCCGGACCGCTGGCTGCCGCCGGCATCGTCGCCATCGAGCGGATGGCGGCACGGCTCGCCGACGACCACGCCACGGCGCAGCAACTCGCGCGCGGACTTGCGCAGATCAACCCGACGCTGGTCGATCCGGCGACCATCGAGACCAATATCGTGCGGGTGGACGTCTCGCGCTCGCCGCTCGACGCGGAGCAGTGGGAGCGCAAGCTGGCCGCACACGGCATTCGGGT
Source organism: Betaproteobacteria bacterium (assembly GCA_947456915.1). Classification (GTDB taxonomy): domain Bacteria; phylum Pseudomonadota; class Gammaproteobacteria; order Burkholderiales; family CAIKXV01; genus CAIKXV01. Next base: position 2,185 of record CANGUQ010000553.1, on the reverse strand, counting down.
CGGCGCCTACGGCGCCGAGCGGCAGCTGCGGCTGGTCACGCATCGACACATCGATGCTGCAGCGATCGAGACCGTACTCGCGGCAGTACGCCAGATGCTGCAATCCCGACACTGATTCGCGCACCCGGCACGGCAACGTCCCGACCCTTTCGGGGGCCGGATACCCTGCGATCCGAACGCGGACCCATTCCCATGGCGGCCCGCACCGGAAACGAAAAAGGGGCCAGGCCCCTTTTTCGGTGCCCTGGCCTGGCGCGGTGAAAAAGGGGCCTGGCCCCTTTTTGACGAGGTGGAACGGCGCTAGAAGATGCGGCCGTACCGAACCATTGACAGCAGTGCGGCGGCGAGCAGGGCGAGCGCAGCGGCGGCGACGAAGCCGGCAGTGATTTCGGTCAGCTGCTGCTTGTCGAAGGTCAGCTGGCGCGACAGTCCGCGATAGATCCGGTTGAGTTCGGCGGCGTTGCTTGCGCGAAAGTAGTCGCCGCTGGTCGCCGTGGCGATCTTCCTGAGGGCATCCTCGTCCAGCCTCACCCGCATCGACCAGCCTTCTGCAGACAGGGTCACCCCTTCCGGGGTGCCCATGCCGACAGTGAAGATGCGCACGCCCCGCTCTGCCGCCAGCGCTGCCACTGTCATCACGTCCGGGCCGGTATTGCTCTGCCCGTCGGAGAGCAGCACGATCGTCGCCTGAGTGTTCGACCCGGGGGCCACCGGCTTGAAACCCTCGGACTGCGCCGTGCGCGCATCCTCCAGCGGGCGCGCGGGCGTCGTGCTGCGGCCATTCATCACCGCCTCGGTGTCGATCCCGGAGTGCGGCAACAGCGTCACCAGCGAGATCAGCAGACCGCTGCCCAGCGCTGTTCCCCGCTGTAGCTGGATGCGGTCGATCGCCTGCAGCAATTCTTCGCGATTGCGTGTCGGTGACTGGCTGAGCGCCGCCGCGCCGGCAACCGCGACCAGACCGATCCGCACGTGTTCAGGCTGCTCTGCGATGAATGCCTTTGCTGCGGTCTGGGCCGCAGCAATCCGTGTCGGCCTGAGATCCGTCGCCCGCATGCTGCCTGAGGTGTCCATCGCGAGGATCACCGTTTCCAGCCGGGTCGGCAGCGGAATCACCGCCTGCGGACGACCGATGGCGAGGATCAGCAGTACCAGCGCAAGGATCCACAGCAGACCGGGAATATGCGTCATCCGGCCACCGTTCGCGGTCGATGCTGCATTCGCGACTGTTGCGCCCTCGACATCCACCGATTCCAGACGGACAGCGGCAGCCGCGCGTCGCTGCCGCCGGCGCAGCAATCGGTACCAGCCGAGTGCTGCGAGCGGTACCAGTGCGAGCAGCCACAACAGCCGCGGCCACTGCCACGAGATCCACGGCACCGCGCCCCTGGCACCGAACAGGGTCGGCCAGCCGAGCGCAGCAATCAGCGCATCGGACTGCGCGGAAATCCAGGTCAGCAGTTCCGGCACCGGTTCCGCGCCTCCTTCAGTCCTGCGCTGCCGGCGCGGGAGTGACGCTGCGCCGCACCGCCGGCAGGCTGCCTGCCGCGAGTCGGCTGCGCTGCTGCCGGGCATCGGTAAAACGCAGCAAGGCCTCGTCGATCGGCTCATCGGTTGCCAGCTCCAGGCAATCGATGCCGAGCCTTGCCAGCGTCTCGCGCAGCGTCGCTTCGCGGGCTTGCGCCTGCTGCGCGAAGCGGCGGCGAAAGCCCGGATCATGCGTATCGACCAGCAACTGTTCCCCGGTCTCGGCATCCTGCATCATGACCAGCCCGAGGTCGGGAATCTCGCGCTCCAGCGGGTCGAACAGCCGGACCGCAACCGTCTCGTGACGGCGGGCGAGCAGGTCCAGCGCCGCTGCCCATCCGGAGTCGCTGATGAAGTCGGACACCACGAAGACCACTGATCGACGCGGCAGCGTCTGCTGCGCGCGCCGCAGCAGCCCGGCGAGATCGGTGCGGCTGGCTGTCGTCCGCGAGGGCCGCTGATCGATCGCAGCGAGCAGGTGCAGGACATGTCGCCGCCCTGCCCCTGCCGGTACCGTCCGCGCCGGGGCGACCCCGGGCGCGCTGCCGCAATAGAGCAGCGCGCCGACTCGATTCCCATAGCGGGTGAGCAGACGCGCGAGTACAGCCGTGAATTCTGTGGAGAGCAAGCGCTTACGAATGCCGTTCGAGCCGAAATC
>CANGUQ010000552.1 GCA_947456915.1 Betaproteobacteria bacterium | reverse complement strand
GCCGCCGCCACGCGCCTCGCCGTCGTTGCCGTCACTGCCGTCGTACCAGCCGTCGCATCCGCTGCATCATCCCCGTCTCACTGACCGCGATAATCTTCTTCGCCATGCCACTGACTGCTCCAGCACCGCGAACCGCCATCCACATCCGTCGCATCGAATGCCAGGCCTTCGAGCGCGAAGACGGCCTGTGGGATATCGAAGCGCACATGACCGACGTGAAGACGCACGCGCACTCGCGCCGTGACGGCGGCGTCGAGCGTGCGGCCGGAGAGCCGGTGCACGACATGTGGCTCCGGGTGACCATCGACCTCGATTTCGTGATCCACGATTGCGAGGCTGTCACCGATCAGGGCCCGTACCGCGGCTGCGGGGCGATCACGCCGAATTTCAAGGCGCTGGCCGGCGTGAAGATCGGGCCGGGCTGGCGGCGCAAGACGCTCGAACTGCTCGGCGGCACCCGAGGCTGTACGCATCTGGTCGAACTGCTCGGCCCTCTCGCGACCACCGCGTACCAGGCGACCGGGCGTGCGCGGGCCGCGCGCGAGCAGGTGGCCCCCAGTGGCAGGAAGCCCTACCAGATCGACTCCTGTCACATCTACAACAGTGACGGACCGGCAGTGCTGGAGCGCTGGCCGCAGTGGTACACCGGCACGCAGCCGCAGCCCTAGCAGTCGCCACCGCTCATCGCCCGAACGGCGCCACCCCGATCAGCAGGCGGTGCAGCCAGAAGGCAAATGCGAACCAGGCCGCGATACCCGCTGCGAGCGCGATCAGCGTCGGGCCGAGGCGACCCGGCGACCGGGGCACACCAGCGGCCCGGTCGCGCCGGCGCGCCGAGATGAAGTCCGCGACCGCCCAGGCGAGGACACTGCCGAACAGCAGCACATCGGCGAGCGTGCCATTGGACAGCAGGTGCGCGAACGCCCACAGCTTGACGCCGGCCACCATCGGGTGGCCGACGCGCGCCTTGATCGCATTGCCCGGCACGTAGGCCGCTGCGAGCAGGATGAACGCGGGCAGCGTGAGCAGCGCCGCGAGGTGTCGGGTCCACACTGGCGGCAGCCACAGCCAGACCGGATCGGTGCGCGCGGCAGCGTACCCGATCACGATCAGCACCATGCCGGCCAGCGAGGCGGCCGAGTACAGCGCCTTCCAGCCGTTCTCGCCCAGTCGCACGACCATCGCGCTGCGCCATGGCTCGGCGACGATGCGCGTCGAGTGCACGCCCAGGAAGATCAGCAGTCCGAGGATCAGCAGGGTCAAGTGAGGGCTCCAGACGGGTTGATGGGCGTGACTGTCCGGCGGCGCCGCGTGCACCGCTGCGGGCCTTGCCGACAGCGGACGCCGCCGGAGCGGCGGCGCGGGCGCTGGCGTTTCGCCACGGATGCAGAGTATGCGCGGACCCAGCCGGCATGGCAGGCGCATCGGCGTCGCGCGACTCTCGGGCGGTCGCGTCCGCCGGCCGACTGCAGCGGCCGGACCCGGCCTCGGTACGGTGCATCCATCGGAAAACACTAAAGATTTTCCCTGTGTCACCGTTTGACAAGGCACCCCAGCTTCATTACCGTCCACCTACGTTCACGGAGAACCGCGGGCGGTTGTGCGCGATGGTCCAGGTCGGCGCCTTCCGCCGGAGCGGCCGCGCGTTCAACGACGTCGCGGGCCGACATTGCTGTTCAAGACGAAGCAGAGACCGGGATGGCTCTCGCTCGCGGTCAGTCGCGACCGGGTAGACATCACCCATGCCTGCCGTGCTGCCAATGGCCGGCCGACGATCACGCTGTGCGAGAGCTACCGCCGCGAAGGCAGTCTCGCGCACACGATGGGGCGCTTGCGCAGGGAGCGCGGACTCGACCAGTTTCGCCTCACCACGCTGATGCCCGGTGGGCAGTACCAGCTGTTCCAGATCGATGCCCCGGCGGTGGCGGCGGGCGAACTGGCCAGCGCGCTGCGCTGGCGGATCAAGGATCTGGTCGATTTTCCGGTCGAGACGGCGGTGATCGAGGCGCTCACCATCCCGGTCGACGGCGCCGCGGGCGGACGCGCTTCGCAGGTGTTCGCCGTCGTCGCGCGTCCCGACGCGGTACGCCAGCACGCCGAGCCGCTCGAGGCGAGCGGGCTCGCGCTCGCGGCGGTGGACATCCAGGAACTGGCACAGCGCAACGTGTGCGCGCTGTTCGAGGTCGACGGGCGCGGTGCGGCGCTGCTTGCCTTCGACGACACTGGCGGCCTGCTCACGGTGACTCACGGCGGCGAACTGTTTCTCGCTCGGCGCGTCGATCAGTCGCTGCTCGCGCTGGCGCAACTCCCGGACAGCGAGCGCGACGCGGCACTGGGCCGCATCACGCTGGAGGTACAGCGCTCGCTCGATCACTTCGATCGCCAGTTCGGTGCGGTGGCGCTCGGTACGCTGCTGCTGGCGGGCGTCGGACCGGTCGACGAGCTGTGCGAGCAGCTGGCGGAGAGCCTCTATCTGCCGGTGCGGCCGCTCGATCTGGCCGAGGTGGCGGATTTTCCCGCAATCCCCGAACTGCGTACGGCGCAGCGCCAGGCGCAGTGCCTTGCCGGCATCGGCGCCGCGCTGCGCGGCGAGGCCGATGCGCGCGCGGCATGACGTGCGCTCGCAGCCTGCGGTGAATTGCGCGTCATGACCCAGCAGATCAACCTGTACGGACCGCAGCTGCGCCCGGTGCGCGACCGGCTGCCTGCGCGGCGCATGGCCGGTGTGGCTGCCGCGGCGCTGCTCGCGCTGGGAGGGCTCGGTGGCTGGAATGCGTGGCAGTTGCAGCAGGCGCGCGTCGAAGCCCAGCGCGTGCGCGAGACGCTCGCGGCGCGGCAGGTGGAGGCGGCCGATCTCGCCAGGGCGATCGGCGCGCGGCGCAGCGATCCGCAACTCGAGCAGGAACTCGCGCGCGTCGAGGCGCTGCACAAGGCGCGCGCGCAGCTCAACGCGCTGCTCGACTCCGATCTGCTGGGCGCGCCGGGCGGCTTCGCCGAGCCGATGCGCGCGCTGGCACGGCAGAGTTCGACCGGGCTGTGGCTGACCGGCTTCACGCTCGCACCCGCGCAGGTCGAACTGCAGGGCCGCGCGCTCAGCGCCGAACTCGTGCCGGCCTATCTGCGCCGGCTCGGGCAGGAGAAGGCACTCGCCGGTGTGACCTTCGGCGCACTGCGCATTGCCCAG
>CANGUQ010000551.1 GCA_947456915.1 Betaproteobacteria bacterium | reverse complement strand
CTGAAGCAGGCCGGGCTGGCAGAACCGCCGGCCGAGCGCGCGGACCAGGCCTGCGTGTTCTCGCTGGCAGGACACTGCGGCATCCACGAGCAGCGTCCGCTGATGTGCCGCCTGTACGGCGCGGGCAGCTGCGGAGGACAACCTGCGCTGGCGCTGCAGCGCCGCAGGAGGCGGCGTGCGAAGGGGAGTCCTGAGGCACGCATATCTTTCGCGGACGTTCGTCCAGCGACGAGTCAGCGTTCGCGTGCCGCCGACGAGAAGACGCCGACGAGAAGACACCGACGACGAGACGCCGACGACGAGACGCCAACGACGAGACGCCAACGACGAGACACCGACGACGAGACGCCAACGACGAGACGCCGATATGCCCCGGTCTGCGGATCCCGCCTGCGCGGTACGGAGCGGCCGGAACGTGGGCAGGATGGCGGGCCGGGAGGCCGCTCGGGTGCACTCGGGCGGGCTGCTGCCGCGCCGCCCGCAGTTCAGCCGAGTTCGCCCGGAATCGCCGCCGCGAGAAAGTCGTAGGTACGACGGATCAGCGGGCTTGCGCGAATCTCCCGGTGCACGACCAGCCAGCAGGGTAGCGGCGCTATCCGGAGTTGCGGGAGGATGGGCACCACGCCGCTGAGGCGCGAGACGCTGTACTGCGTGAGGAAGCCGATACCGGCGCCGGCTTCCACCAGCCTTGCATACGCGACCTGGTCGTCCGTGCGCACGGGAAACACGGTGCGGTCGACGGGCATGCTCAGGGCCTGCATGCCCCGCAGGACGGTGTCATCGCGATCGCCGCCCAGCACGCGGTGCTGCAGAAGGTCCTGCGGGCGCCGCGGCGTTCCCCAACGCGCCAGATAGCGGGTATGGGCGCAAGCTGTGATCGCGATATCGCCGAGCTTGCGTGCCACCAGCGCGTCCTGCGCGGGTCGAACCATGCGCACTGCGATATCGGCCTCGCGGCGCAGCAGGTTGGTGATCTGGTTCGAGGCCACCAGCTCGACCTGGATGCCGGGTTCCTCCTGCTGGAAGCGTTCGATCAGCGCAGGCATCAGGAACGCCGCCGCCGAGGTGCTGGCGGATAGTCGGACGCTACCGGTGGTCACGCGCTGCGCGCCGGCGAGGACGCGACTGACCCCTTCGGCACCGGCCTGCATCTGTCGCGCCGCATCGGCGATATCGCGCGCGATGGTGGTGGGTACCACGCCGCGGCCGGTGCGCTCGAACAACGGAACACCGAGCTGCGTTTCGAGCTCGGCGATATGGCGTGACAGCGTGGGCTGCAGCGCACCGAGCTGGCGTGCCGCTCGCATGACCGACCCGGCATCGAGCACTGCCAGGAAGCTGCGCATCAGGGTCCAGTTGAATCGGGCGGGGTCGATCGGGCGAGAGGTGGGCATTGGTCACACGCAGGGTGGTGGTATGCACAAGTGTATCGCTGCCGTACCGCCATCAGCACTATTCACATGGGTACTGGTGCTCCACACTGCCGCCATCGCCAACGCATCGCGATGGGTCGATACACATGCCACAGACGTCAACCGATTCCGCGTCCGCGGGCCCGTCTTCAGGCGCGCGGCGGGTGATCGCCGCACTTCTGATCGGGGACGCACTGCTGGCCTTCGCGCCGGTCGTGGTGCTGGGCACAGCCATCGGCTGGCCCGCTTCGCTGTCCCTTCCCGCGGCGCAGCAGCTGGCGCTCGTCGGCGCGCACCCGGGTGCGGTCGCGGCAGGCTACGGCTTGTATCTGCTGTACTCGCTGCTGATCGCGCCCGCCCTGATCGGTCTGGCCGCGCTCGCCTTCGGTGGCCTGGCGCGACCGTTCGCAGCCACCGTTGCCGCCTTCGCGGCACTGTCCGCGCTTGCGCGCGCCATAGGCATCGTTCGCTGGCTGACCGTGATGCCAGCGCTGGCTGCCGCGCATACGGCAGCGAGCCCGGCCGAGCGAGCGCAGATCGAGCTCGTCTTTACTGCGGTGACGCGCTATGGCGGCGGCATCGGCGAGGTGCTGGGCGTGAGCCTGCTGATGGCTATGGCGGTCGGCACGCTGGCGATCGGGGCGCTGCGGGCGGGGGGGCTGCCGCGGGGGCTGGCGGTCTCCGGCTGTGTGGTCGCGCTGCTGCTCGCCGCGCTGGCTCTGCCGGCGCTCGGGCTGCCCGGCGTGGTCCCGGTTGCCTTTGCCGTCACCGCCCTGTCGGTGTGGATGCTCGCCAGCGGCGTGTGGGTGCTGCTGCGCGATCGTGGCTGAAGTCATGGCAGGCGTGGTCCCTGGAGCGACGTCCTCGATGGGCGTGCGCCATGAACGAATGAACAACCCAGACCCTGAAGGAGAGGTGATGTTTCCATCCCGTGTGTCTCGTGCCGCCCGCCGTCTGTCGCTTGCTGCGGCGATCGTCAGTGTCACCACGCTCGCTGGCTGTGGTGCCATGCCAGCCACCCGATCGGGCTTCCTGACGGAGCCCGCCACGCTGTCGTTCAATGAGGACGGCAGCATCGGCCGCTATCGTGCACCTGCCGCGATCGACGTGGCGCGGTCCACCGTCGGCGAAGTCCGCTGGGCAGCGCCCGAGTTGATCACGGAAGAGGAACGAGAAACGCTGACGAAGAGCCTGCGCCAGGCCCTGACCACGGCCACGGCCGAAGCGCGCTCGCCAGGTCCGGGGCGTCCGGTGCTGGTGCGCGCTGCGATCACCCGAGTCGAGACCGTGTCCCCGACAGTCAACACGGTCTGGGCGCTGCTCCTTCTGCCGCCGTTTGACCGCGGTGGCGCGGCGGTGGAGCTGGAGGCCGTGGATGCCGAAACGGGCCGTTCGCTGGCTGCGATGAGCCATGCCTACTTCGCCCCGCTGAGCGAATTCCGTGCCCGGTTCTCCCGACTTGCGCCAGCGGAGGTTGCCTTCAGGCGCGCATCCCAGGAGTTCGTGGCCCTGCTCGGAGGGCAGTCGCCGCCGGTCAAGTGATCGGCCTGGCGCAGGACGGGAGCCTCGCGGAGGGCGCCCCGGCAGTCGGCCTTGTCCGTTCCTGCGCGCAGACGCCCGCACCCGCGTGCCTTGCTCGGGCGCGGGCACGGCCTCAGGCTGGCGCGCTTCGGCGCCCGAGGCAGGAAGGGGCGAGGGGACGCGGCGGACGCAGGGGGTGAGGGGGCGAGTCGTGGCGGGCTCGACCGGTGGGGCATTCATGTCAATATGCCGGATGCG
>CANGUQ010000550.1 GCA_947456915.1 Betaproteobacteria bacterium | reverse complement strand
CCTCACCGACGGCCTGGACGGGCTGGCGATCCTGCCTTCGGTGATGATCGGCTCGGCGCTGGGCATCTTCGCCTATGTCGCCGGCAATGCGGTGTACGCGAAGTACCTCGGGTTTCCGCTGATCCCGGGTGCCGGCGAGCTCACGGTGTTCTGCGCGGCGATGGCCGGTGCCGGGCTGGGCTTTCTCTGGTTCAACGCCTATCCGGCGGCGGTGTTCATGGGCGATGTGGGTGCGCTGGCGCTGGGCGCTGCGCTGGGCACGATCGCGGTGATCACCCGGCAGGAGATCGTGCTGTTCGTGATGGGCGGGGTGTTCGTCGTCGAGACGCTGTCGGTCGTGCTGCAGGTTGCCTCGTTCAAGCTCACCGGCAAGCGGGTGTTTCGCATGGCGCCGCTGCATCACCACTACGAACTCAAGGGCTGGAAGGAGAACCAGGTGGTGGTCCGCTTCTGGATCATCACCGCGCTGCTGGTGCTCGCCGGCCTGTCGACGCTGAAGCTGCGCTGATCGCGATGAACGGCCTGCCGTCCGAGCTCCGACCTGCCCCACCCGTACCGGTGCTTCGCCACGACGGCGAGCGCGTGGCGGTGATCGGGCTGGGCGAAACCGGGGTGTCGCTGGTGCAGTTCCTGTCGCATCGCGGCGCGGCAGTGACGGCGTTCGACACGCGCGAGGACCCGCCCGGCGCGCGCGCGGTGCACGCGCGCTGGCCGGAACTGCCGGTGCAACTGGGGCCGCTGGCGGAGGACGCGCTCGATCGCGCCGACTGGGTGGCGCTCTCGCCGGGAGTGCCGCGCAGCGAGCCGGCGGTGGCACGTGCGCTGGCGCGAGGCGCGCCGGTCATCGGCGACGTGGAACTCTTCGCGCGCCACCTGCCGTCGGTTGCACCGCACGCGCGCACGATCGCGATCACCGGCACCAACGGCAAGAGCACGGTGACCGAGATGGCGGGCGAGATGGCGCGCCGCGCCGGGCTGGCCACGGTGGTGGCCGGCAACATCGGACTGCCGGTGCTCGACGCACTGTCCGAGATCGAGGACGCTGCCGCTGCCGGTCAGCAGGCCGTGCAGGCGGTAGTGCTCGAGCTGTCGTCGTTCCAGCTCGAGTCGACCTCGAGCCTCGCCGCAGATGCGGCGACCATGCTGAACCTGAGCGAAGACCACCTCGATCGCTACGCCGACATGCCCGCGTACGCACAGGCGAAGTCGCGCATCTTCACCGGTACCGGTGTGCAGGTGCTCAATCGTGGCGATGCGTGGTCTCTCGGCATGCGCATCGAAGGGCGCGTCTGCCACACCTTCGGCGTCGATGCCCCGCCGGGCGCTGCGCACTGGGGCGTGCTGACGCGAGACGGGCAGCCGTGGCTGGCCGTCGGCGATGCGGTGCTGCTGCCGACGGCGAGCCTGCCGGTCCCGGGTCGCCACAACATCGCCAATGCACTGGCGGCGCTCGCGCTCGGGCGCGCCGTGGGTCTGCCCGATGCGCCGATGCTGGAAGCGCTGTGCGCGTTTCGCGGTCTGCCCCACCGCATGCAGCGCATCGCCGAAGTGGGCGGCGTGGGCTACTACGACGATTCGAAAGGGACGAACGTCGGTGCGACGGTTGCCGCGCTGGACGGCTTTCCGCAGCCGGTGGTGCTGATCGCCGGCGGCGACGGCAAGGGACAGGATTTCGCACCGCTCGCACCGGTGGTGCAGCGCACGGCGCGCGCGGTGGTGCTGATCGGCGCCGATGCGCCGCGCCTGGCGCAGGCTCTGGCCGCCACTGGCGTGGCGATCGAGAACGCGACGACGCTGCAGGATGCCGTGCGCAGGGCGCAGGCGATCGCGCTGCCCGGAGATGCAGTCGTGCTCTCGCCGGCGTGCGCGAGCTACGACATGTTCCGCAACTACGTGCACCGTGCGCAGGTGTTCCTGCAGTCGGTGAGTGCGCTGCGCGCCCCGGTGGCCGGAGCGTGGCCGGTGGCTGCCGAGGCGCCGGGGCGCGCCGAGGGCGGCGGCAGGAGGCGCCGGTGAGCGCGGTCTATTACGAGGCGGTGCGGCCGCGGCGCGGCATGGCCGACTACGACCGTGCGCTCGTGTGGGCGCTGCTGCTGCTGATGGCGATCGGCCTGGTGATGGTCTATTCGGCGTCGATCGCGATCGCCGAGGCGGAGCGCTTCACCGGCAATCGCGCCCACTTCTACCTGATGCGCCAGTCGATGTTCATGGCGATCGGGCTGCTCGCGGCAGCGATCGCATTCCAGCTGCCGATCACCGCGTGGCAGAAGGCTGCGCCGTTGCTGTTCGCGCTCGGTGTGCTGCTGCTGGTGCTGGTGCTGGTGCCTGGCGTCAGTCGCGAGGTCAACGGTGCGCGGCGCTGGATTCCGCTGCTCGTGTTCAATCTGCAGCCCTCCGAACTGGTCAAGCTCTTCGCAGTGCTCTACGCCGCCGACTACACGGTGCGCAAGGCCGCCTACGTGGACAGCCTGCGGCGGGGATTCCTGCCGATGCTGGCGGTGATGCTGTTCGTCGGCGCGCTGCTGCTGCGGCAGCCCGACTTCGGGGCGTTCGCGGTGATCACGCTCATCGCGATGGGCATCCTGTTTCTCGGCGGCATGAACTGGCGCCTGTTTGCCGGCCTGCTGGTGCTGCTGGCGGTCGGGTTCGTTGCGCTGATCGTCACCTCGCCGTACCGGCTGCAGCGGATCATGGGCTTCCTGGATCCGTGGGCCGACCCGTTCGGCAAGGGCTATCAGCTGTCGCACGCGCTGATCGCCTTCGGGCGCGGGGAGTGGTTCGGCGTCGGCCTCGGCGCGAGCGTGGAGAAGCTGTTCTACCTGCCCGAGGCACACACCGACTTCGTGCTCGCGGTGATCGCCGAAGAACTGGGGTTTGCCGGCGTGGCGGTGGTTATCGCGCTGTTTGCCTGGCTCGCGTGGCGCGCGTTCGCGATCGGCGCGCAGGCCGCACGGCTGGAGCGCGCGTTCGCTGCGCTCGTGGCGCAGGGCATCGGCCTGTGGATCTCTGCCCAGGCGCTGATCAACATGGGCGTGAACATGGGCGTGCTGCCCACCAAGGGCCTCACCCTGCCGATGCTCTCCTTCGGCGGCAGTGCCGTACTCGCCAACTGCCTCGCCCTCGCCCTGCTCCTGCGCGTCGACTACGAGAACCGGCGGCTGATGAAGGGGATGCCCGCATGAGCTACCTGG
>CANGUQ010000549.1 GCA_947456915.1 Betaproteobacteria bacterium | reverse complement strand
GCTTCTGCGGCCGCGGGACGGCGGCACGCGCGCAACGTTGCGCGCCGCCCGCGCCCGCACGCCTCGCCCCGCGCGAGAACGGGCGTGGACGCGGTCGCCGGCAGGGACGGTGATGCTCAGCTTGTCAAAGCGGTTTTGACGAGCTAGACTCCGCCCCCTGATGAATGACCGGTCCCTGTCTGCCAACATCGTCGGTGACGTCCCCGCGGACAACTGCGCGGCGAGGCTGGTGCGCCTGTTCGGCAGCCAGGCCGAGGTGGCCCGCCGGCTGCAGCTCGACCGTGCAGTGGTGAACCACTGGATCAAGGTCGGCTACGTGCCGGCGCGCTGGGGCACCGAGATCGAACTGGCGACCGACGGTCGCATCACCGCCTCCGAGGTCGTGGCTGAAGCGAGCAGCCGTCGGCCGATCAAGCTGAAATCTCGCCCCGACGGCGAAGGGCCGTTCGGTTCCATCCTTCAAGGGAGTGACACGATGAGCCTCCAGTACGCCCCGTCCAAGCGCATCACCTCGTTTCACCCGCCGCAGCGCACGCTGATGGGGCCGGGGCCCACCGAGATCCATCCGCGCGTGCTGACCACGATGAGCCAGCCCGCGATCGGCTACCTCGACCCCATCTTCATCGACATGATGGAGGAGCTGAAGTCGCTGCTGCGCTACGTGTTCCAGACGAAGAACGCGCTGACCTTCCCGGTCTCCGGCCCCGGCTCGGTCGGCATGGAGTACTGCTTCGTCAACATGGTCGCTCCCGGCGACAAGGTGATCGTGTGCCGCAACGGCGTGTTCGGCGGGCGCATGATCGAGAACGTCGAGCGTGCCGGCGGTGTGCCGATCGTGGTCGATGACGAGTGGGGCGCGCCGGTCGATCCGCAGAAGCTCGAGGACGCGCTGAAGGCCAACCGCGACGCGCGCGTGGTCGCCTTCGTGCACGCCGAGACCTCCACGGGAGCGCGCTCGGACGCGAAGACCCTGATCGAGATCGCGCATCGCTACGATGCGCTGACCATCGTCGATGCCGTGACCGCACTCGCCGGCATTCCGGTGCTGGTCGACGAGTGGGGCGTGGATGCGATCTACTCGGCGAGCCAGAAGTGCCTGTCGTGCACCCCGGGCCTGTCGCCAGTGTCGTTCTCCGAGCGGGTCGTCGACTACGTGAAGGCACGCAAGGACAAGATCCACAGCTGGTTCATGGACATGAACCTGCTGCACAGCTACTGGAACGGCGGCGGCGGTGGCACCTCGACCGCGCCGGTTCGCACCTATCATCACACCGCGCCGACCAACTCGCTGTTCGCGCTGCACGAAGCGCTGGTGCTGATCCGCGAGGAAGGGCTGGAGAACTGCTGGGCGCGCGCAACGCGCCACCACACGGCGCTCAAGGCGGGGCTGGAGTCGATGGGGCTCAGGTTCCTGGTCAGGCCCGAGTACCAGCTGCCGCAGATGAACGCAGTGCGCTGCCCCGAGGGCGTGGACGAGGCGAAGGTGCGCCGCACGCTGCTCAACGAGTACAACATCGAGATCGGCGCCGGCCTCGGCCCGCTCGCCGGCAAGATCTGGCGCATCGGCCTGATGGGGTATTCCTGCCGGACCGAGAACGTGATGCTGTGTCTGTCCGCCCTCGATCAGACACTGTCCGACCAAGGCATGAAGCTGCACGTGGGCGAAGCGCAGGGTGCTGCGCACGCCGCCTACGCGAGCCTGCACGCCTCGATCGCGCAGCAGAAGAAAGAGCGGGCGAAGGTCGCCCGCGTCGCCTGACGTTTCACCGGCGAACGCGCCAGTGCGTCGAGGGCAGCTCGCAGACGGCCCTCGTGCCGCGGGAGTGACAGCCCGCGATCCGTTCGTGTCTGCGCCCGGGATTCGCCGGGTACGGTGTGTCCGCCAGGCGTCCGCCCCCCTCTGGGGTGGCCCCGCCACGAGCGACAACCGCGTTACGATGACAGATCGCCGCAGGGGGCGCAACGAGGCGGGCTCGCAAGCCGGCGTGCACGCGACCGCGCTTGCAGGCATGATTCACGGGTGGCCGATGCCGCAACTTGTCGCGACCCCACCTGTCGGCGGCAGTGCGGAGACCTCGCCAGCGGGTGACCTTGCAAGCCTCGGTGTCGCGCGCCACGGCCATGAGGCCGGCACCCGAGCGCAGCTGCGTTGTGCTCTGCGGAGCGGATCGAGCATCCCACCGTGAACCACGACAAGACCCAGCCCAACCTTCCCTCGAACTTGGCGGCACAACTCGACGTGGCGGTGCTGTTCGCCGACGTCGCCGGCAGCACGCGCCTGTACGAGACCTATGGAGACACGCGCGCGAAGGCGATGATCGACGAGTGTCTGCGCTGCATGCGCGAGGCGACGGCGGATTGTCGCGGGCGGGTGATCAAGATGATCGGCGACGAGATCATGTGCGTGTTTCCGGGTGCGGAGGATGCCTTTCTGGGGGCGACCGAAATGCAGATCCGGGTGAGCGAGCTCTCCGGCGCCCCTGCGTCGGGCTCGATGATTCGTCCCGGTCCGCAGTCGCTCGCGATCCGGGTCGGCTTCCACGCCGGCAGCGTGATCGAGGAGGACGGCGACCTGTTCGGCGACACGGTGAACGTCGCCTCGCGCATGACCGCGCTCGCCAAGGGCAGCCAGATCATGACCACCGGCGCGACGGTGGCCCGCCTGCCCGACCTGATGAAGGTGTCGACGCGCGAGATCGCTGCACTCGCCGTGCGCGGCAAGGAAGATGCGATCCCGGTGTTCGAGGTGATCTGGCAGGCGAGCGAAGACCTCACGATGGCGATCACGATGCGGCCGCACCTCGCGAATGTTGCGGAACTGATCCAGCAATCGCTGCGGCTCGAGCGCGGCGACACGGCGATCGTCCTCGATCTGAATCATCCGGGCGTCACCATGGGCCGAGATCCGCAGTGCGCGATCACCGTCACCGACCGGCAGGCGTCGCGGCTGCACGCACGCATCGAGCGGCGGCGCGACAAGTTCTTCCTGATCGACCAGAGCACGAACGGCACCTTCGTCACCTTCGACGGCGAGCCCGAGATCGTGCTGATGCGCGAAGAGGTGATGCTGCGCGGACGCGGCCGCATCGCGTTCGGGCACAGCGTGGCGGACAACGAGCAGACAGTGCGCTTCTCGATGGTGCGCTGAGCACGCGCGCAGGGACGGTTCGGCGGCGCGGCCGGCCCCGGCGCGCACGAGCCGACAGCG
>CANGUQ010000548.1 GCA_947456915.1 Betaproteobacteria bacterium | reverse complement strand
GGTGTCTCCGGCACGCCCTGGCGCCCCGGTGGCCGAGCGCGACACCCGCCCCGAGACTCACATCGTGCGCAAGGGCGACACGCTGTTCAGTATCGCGCTCGAGTACGGGCTCGACTATCGGGACATCGCCAGCTGGAACCGGATCGACAACGTCAATCTGATCCGCATCGGGCAGGTGCTGCGGCTGCGTTCACCCGCGACGGCGGCAGCGCGTACGCCGGCGGAGGCGACAGCCGCCGCTGCAGCACGTGTCGGCGACGGCAAGTCCGCCGAGAACAGGCAGACGGAGGCGAGGCCGGCCGAGAGCAGGCCGGCCGAACCGCGGCCCCAGGGCCGTGCCGCCGAAGCGGACGGTGTACGCACCGAGCCGCGCGCGCTGCGCCAGCCGTTCTCCGACAAGGCGTTTGCCGACATCGCTGCCGCAGGCCGGCGCGCCGCCGAGCCGGGGCCGAAGCCGCCGGCAGCATCCTCAGCGGCACCGCCTGCCACAGCACCCGCTGCACCCGCTGCACCCGCTGCCGCCGAGCCGCTCGCACCTTCCCGGCCCGATGCGCCAGCGGGCGAGGCGATCGTCTGGAGCTGGCCAGCGAGCGGGCCGCTGATCGAACGGTTCTCCGATACCAATCGCGGCGTCGACATCGGCGGCAAGGCGGGCCAGCCGATCGTGGCCAGCGCCGATGGGCGCGTCGTCTACAGTGGCTCGGGCATTCGCGGTTACGGCCGCATGCTGATCGTCAAGCACAACGACGTGTACGTGAGCGTATATGCGCACGCCTCGGAGCTGCTGGCCAAGGAGGGGCAGATGGTGACCCGCGGTCAGCGCATCGCCGAGATGGGCAGCACCGACAGCGACCGGGTCAAGCTGCACTTCGAGATCCGGCGGATGGGACGACCGATCGATCCACTGCGCTACCTGCCAGCCGACGGGGCATCGTGATGACCTGGCGGTGTGGCGTATGACACGCCGGCAATGCGGCCTCGCGGCATTGTGCGCTGACGCCGATGGCGCTAGTCTGCTCGCCGGCGAGCTCGGCGCGGGCGTGGGACTGCGCGTGGCGCCGATCCATCCCCCGGAGTCCTAGCGCCGTGCTCGGTTGGCTCAGCAAGAACCTTGGTCTGAAGAAGGCGTCCACACACCCGCTGGCGACGCCGCAGTCGCTGCGCGAGGTGATCGACGAACTTCCGGCCGGCAACCCGATCAGGGCGCTCGCCGATCTGGCCGACTGGCTGGCGATGGCCGAGCGGCGCGATCTCCAGCCTGACGAGCGCATCGTGGCGATCCGCACGCTGGACGAGCACGCTATCGAACTGAACAGCGAGCTGATTTTCGAGTACCTGTCGTGCCTCCCGACCCACCATCGGGCCGAGCAGATGTGGCACGCGCTCAGCACCTATCAGGACGCAGTGTTCAAGGCGTATCGGCTCGCGTTCCGCGACCTGTTCGAGGCCGGCAAGCCGAGGGAGCGGGACAAGTCGACCGCGACGCTGTTCGCCGTACGCGCGATGGCTGCGATCACCGAGCGCAAGAAGCTGCTGCGGATGCGCTACCGGGCGGTGGACGCCGGCTTGTGGGCTGATCTCTACGGACTGGTGCAGATCGCCGAGGGTCTGGGTATCGCGCGCAAGGACGCAAGGCTCGCCAGCGGCGTGCAGACCAGCGTGTGGCGGGAGCTTCTGGCCGGCACATGGTTCGAACTGGGGCCGATCGGCAATCTCGATCACCTGCAGATGGAGCAGCTCGATCGCATCGTTCGCGACATGCTCAAGCTGTTCGCGGTGCGCGCTGCCCCGGATACCGAAACGCGCTTCGTGCTCGACCTGGCGACCACAGCGCCGCCGCAGCGCTGGCGCGACCAGAAGGCGCGCGAGCTGCGGCACTTCCTCGCGCCGGGCGCGGCGTATGCGCATCTGGTCAGTCTCGTGCGCGAGATCCGCCGCAACGGTGCCTTGCCAGGCTATCTGGTGATGGAGGGCCTCGAGAGCCTGCAGAGCTGCGTCAACCTGATCGACAAGCTGGTGCCGCAGTGGTCGAAGAATCCGCCCCGCCGGGCGCACGAGCGCAAGGCGTTGAACGAGCCGGTGGAAGTCGTGCACGGCTATCGCGAGATCCGCCGCATGATCGCCGGCATCGCCTACCTGCGTCTGACCGGGGGCAAGGCCAAGACGGACCTGAGCGGCCAGCAGCGCGAGGAGTTCAGTCGCCACGGGTTCATCGCGGAGCAGCGCGATCCGCAGCAGCAGATCGACGACGAGATCGCCAAGGTGCGGGCGCTGATCGAGTCGCAGAACCGCTTGATGGTTCTCGAGTGGACACTGCATGACCTGTCCGAGTTCGGCGCCGGCGCGCTGGCGCAGGGTACGTTGCACTGGTTGCAGCCCGGCGTCCTGATCGGTCTGCGCTGGGGCGGCAGGGAAGACTGGCAGTCTGGCGTGGTACGCCGGATTTCGCGTGACGCCAGGGGGCAGGCCAGCATCGGCATTCAGCGCTTCCAGGGTGTGGCCCGCTGCGGGCGCATCGGCGTTCTGGACAAGCCCCAGGCGTCGGCGTTCGAGCGCTCGCGCGACGCCGGGGTGTCGGTGTACTTCGATGCGATCGCCCTGCTCGAGGACAGTTCTCTGCTGGTCGAGTCCGGCGTGTATGTCGAGAACGGCCGCTTCCGGCTGGTGATCGACGGCCAGCGCACGACGGTGGTGTTCGTGGAACTGCTCGAACGTGGTACGAACTTCGAGCACGTGCGGTTCGCGATCGAGACCGACGAGCAGACCTGAGCACCCCCGCGCGGTTGCCGGGTGGCGGTGTGCCTGCGCACGCTCGAACTGCACGCGCGTCCCGGTCAGCGGGGCGCGGTGGAGCCCTCAACGGGTGCTCGCCTGGCGGTCATGAGGGATACGTCTGCCTGTTCCTGGCCGGACGGCTGCGCGCCGGGTACATCGAGCAGACCGCTGGCAGCGGGGGCGCCATGCGAGGACGAATACCGGCGAAGGCAGCGCGGCCCGCACTGGGGCCACGCCGTACCGTCAGGGGCGCGCCGCTGTACTGCCGCGGTCAGCGCGGCTGAACCATTCGATGCACTTGCGCGTCGCGGCGGCGGCCTGCGGACCGGCGGGGATGTCGCACAGGCCGACGCTCACCGCGCCTGAGCCAACGGGGGACGCCGAGGATACTGCCGCGCCCGAAGCCATCGGCGGCTGTACAGTGGCGAGCTGTGGCGGCGCGACCGTCCC
>CANGUQ010000547.1 GCA_947456915.1 Betaproteobacteria bacterium | reverse complement strand
TCGGTCGGGGCCGAATCCTTTGCCGGCGGGCGCCCGGGAGCGGAAGGCTCCGGCGCCGGCGCGCGCACGCGCGACGACGGCGGTCTCACCCGTCTCGAGGGCAGTGCACCCGCGCTCGCCGCGCAGCAGCTGCTGGCGCGGTCGTCGCGGGTCAGCGGTATCGATACCTACGTCTGACGGACACGCCACGCGGCGAGCGGGCGCGGCGGTGCAGGCCGTCTGCGCGCGGGTTCGTCATGCAGAGGTGCCACGCGCGTCCGGTTCGCGGCCTTCCTCGCACGAGCGTGCGGCGGAGGCGGCTTGGCACCGGGCTCGACGACGACCGGCCGTCACGATCAGGAAACGCGGCAGGGGTTCGGCGGTCGGAGCAGGAGCGGCCGGCCGGCGCACGCGTACGGACCGGCCGCCGGTGCGTCGGCGCCGAGGTACGCCTCCCGCAACTGGGGGGGGCGCCGGCGGGGTCACTGCCGACCCGGCGTGATCGCACGTACCCGAGAGGGGGGATCTGGCTGACCGGGCGGATTCGCCACGGCGAACAGCAGGGAAAACGTCCAGCAGCTTTGCGGTTATTGCACTCTCGTCACGTTGAACATAAACTCTGCCCGCAAAGGCATTGTTTTGTAGCGGGTTTCACTTTTCGACGCTGACCGGGAACGAGGTCTGCGACGGTCAGCTGACGCAGCCAGGGGGTGGGTAATGGCGCGTCTCGGGCCATCGTACCGTCGTCTGCGGCACGCCGCTGGCGCGCCGCCGTGCGATTCGTCGAGGGCGTCGATGCAGTCACCAGGAATGTGGGCAGGCGATGGCGAAGGCAGCAGCGAAGACAACGGAAGCGGTGGCAGCGGCAGAGCCGAAGAAGGGCAAGGGCAAGCTGCTGATCATCCTCGGTGCGGTGCTGCTGCTCGTGCTGGGCGGTGGCGGCGCGGCGTACTACTTCATGCTCAAGGGCAAGCCGGCCGAGGCTGAAGCGCAGGAGGCGAAGGCGAAGCCGAAGGCGCCGCCGCTGTTCGAGCGACTCGAGCCGTTCGTCGTCAACCTCGCCGATCGCGGCCGCTATCTGCAGGTGGTGATGGAACTGCGGATACCTGACACGAAGACGCAGGCCGAGGTCAAGAAGCTGCTGCCCGAGATCCGCAACGGCATTCTGCTCGTGCTCTCCGGCAAGCGCGCCGACGAGGTGAGCAGCAGCGAGGGCAAGCAGCGCCTGCAACTGGAGATCCGCCAGCAGGCGAACAAGGCTCTGGGCATCGAGTTCACCCTGCCGCCGCTGCCGAAGCCGCTGCCGGAGGGCACCGATCCAGCGGTGATCGAAGCCGCGCGCGCCGAGTTCGACAAGCTCGCAGAGGCGGCGAAGGCCTCGCTCGCCAAGGTTGACGGTATCGGCGTGACCGACGTCCTGTTCACTTCTTTCGTCATCCAGTAGCGGCGACCCGTCTGGCGACACGCGATGGCCGAGGACATACTTTCCCAGGACGAAGTCGACGCTCTGCTGCGCGGGGTGTCCGGCGACACCGAGGAGGCGGTGGTCGACGAGCAGCCGATCGACGGCGTGCGTCCGTACGACATCGGTCGCCAGGAACGCATCGTGCGCGGGCGCATGCCCACGCTCGAGCTGATCAACGAGCGCTTCGCGCGGCTGCTGCGCATCTCGATGTACAACTTCGTGCGCCGCACCCCGGAGATCTCGGTGGGGCCGGTGCGCGTGCTGAAGTACAGCGACTTCACGCGCAATCTGCCGGTGCCGTGCAATCTCAATCTCGTGCACGCGCGGCCGCTGCGCGGCACGGCGCTGTTCATCTTCGATCCGAACCTCGTGTTCCAGATCATCGACACGCTGTTCGGCGGCAACGGGAAGGTGCACACGCGCGTCGAGGGGCGCGACTTCACCGTTACCGAGCAGCGCTTCATCCAGAACATGCTGAAGCTCGTGTTCGCCGACTACGAGAAGTCGTGGCACTCGGTCCAGCCGCTGAAGTTCGAGTTCGTGCGCTCGGAGATGAACACGCAGTTCGCCAACATCGCCACGCCGACTGAAGTCGTCGTGGTGTCGACCTTCAGCATCGATCTGGGATCGGGCGGGGGCGAGTTTCACGTGTGCATGCCCTATGCTATGCTGGAACCGCTGCGCGATCTGATCTTCTCCGGCATGCAGGCCGACCGCAGCGAGTCCGACGCACGGTGGGTGACGATGCTCACCCGGCAGGTGCAGGATGCGGAGGTCGACCTCGTTGCGAATCTCGGGACAGGTACGGTGACCATCGGCGACTTGATGCAACTCGAGGTCGGCGACGTGATCGGAATCGAGGTGGCCGAAACCGTCACCGCCGAAGTCGACGGCATCCCGGTGCTCTCCTGCACCTACGGCGTGAGCGAGGGCCGCTACGCGCTCAAGGTCAGGCGCTTCGTCAATGCCGCGCAGGATGCGGAGGGGGAGAGCGGGGGTGGCTGAGTCCGAAGCAGGCACGCCGGCTGCAGGCGCCGACATCAGCGCCGATGACTGGGCTGCCGCGCTCGCCGAACAGGAGTCTGCGGCCGGTGCCCAGCCGGCGGCCTTTCCGGAACTCGCCAGCGACGCCGCGCGGGGCCCGCGCGGCAATCTCGATCTGATCCTCGACATCCCGGTCAACATCACGGTCGAACTCGGGCGCACCAGGATCCAGATCCGCAACCTGCTGCAGCTGTCGCAGGGCTCGGTGGTGGAACTCGACGCGATGGCCGGGGAACCGATGACCGTGCTGGTGAACGGATGCCTGATCGCGCAGGGCGAGGTTGTGGTGGTCAACGAGAAGTTCGGCATCCGCCTGACCGACATCATCACGCCGGAAGAGCGGCTGCGCAGACTCAACAAATGAGCGGCCGGCGTGCATCGGCGCTGCGCGCGGTGTCCGTTGCAGCGGGGCTGGCGTGGGCGGCCGGCGCGATGGCGGCCGAGTCGGCGCCAGCGTCGCCGGTATCCATGTGGAGCCTGCTGCAGGTGCTGTTCGGGCTGGGGCTCGTCGTGGCGGCGATCTTTGCCACCGGGTGGCTGTTGCGCCGCGTCGGCCCCGCGCACAGCGCCGGGGGCCTGCTGCGCGTGCTCGGCGGCGTGATGGTCGGGCCGCGCGAGCGTCTCGTGCTGGTGGAAGTGGGCGAGCAGTTGCTGGTGCTGGGCGTGGCAGGTGGCAGCGTGAATCTGCTGTGCACGCTGCCGCGGACGGCGGTTGCCGCCAGCGGCGGCGGCCGTACGCCG
>CANGUQ010000546.1 GCA_947456915.1 Betaproteobacteria bacterium | reverse complement strand
GTCTGCCGCGGCGGCACCGGCCGACCGCCCGGCCTTCCTCGATCTGCCACCGCTCACCGGCGCAGCGGGGGAGGTCGTGCTCCCCGGCTCGAAGAGCATCTCCAATCGCACGCTGCTGCTGTGCGCGCTCGCGCAGGGCACTACCCGCGTTCTGCAGCTGCTGCGCTCGGACGACACGCAGCGCATGCTGGAGGCGCTCGAGGCGCTGGGCGTGCGCGTGGAGCGCTCGGCCGAGGCCGGTGCTGGCAGCATCGCGTCGTCGGCTGGGGCGAGCGCGCCGCGCGCGCTCACCGCCGTCGTCCACGGTTGTGGCGGCGATCTGCCGATACGCGATGCCCGTCTGTTTCTCGGCAACGCCGGTACGGCGCTGCGGCCGCTCACCGCCGCGCTGACCGCCATCGGCGGTCACTACGTGCTGCGCGGCGTGGCGCGGATGCACGAGCGGCCGATCGGCGATCTGGTGGACAGCCTGCGCGCGCTCGGCGCGCGCATCGACTATCTCGCCACGCCGGGCTATCCGCCGCTGGAAATACACCCGGCGGCGCTCGCCGTGCACCAGCCGATCCGCGTGCGCGGGGACGTGTCGAGCCAGTTTCTCACCGCGCTGCTGCTCGCCGCGCCGCTGCTCGACGGGCCGCGCAACAGTGCTCCGGTCACGATCGAGGTGGCCGGCGAGCTGATCTCCAAGCCGTACGTGGGGATCACGCTCGCGCTGATGGAGCGCTTCGGCGTGACGGTGGAGCGCGACGACTGGCGACGGTTCCGGGTGACGGCGCAGGCGCGCTACCGTTCGCCGGGCACGATCCACGTCGAGGGGGATGCCTCCGCCGCCTCCTATTTTCTCGCGGCCGGTGCGATCGGCGGCGGGCCGCTGCGCGTGCACGGCGTGGGGCGCAACAGCATCCAGGGCGATGTCGAGTTCACCGCGGCACTGCGGGAGATGGGTGCGCGGGTCGATCTGGGCGACAACTGGATCGAGGCGGGCGCACCGGCGACCCTTGCCGGCGCGCCGGCGTCAGGGCCGCACCGGCGCGCGCTGCGCGGGATCGACATCGACTGCAACCGCATCCCCGACGCGGCGATGACACTCGCCGTGCTCGCCCTGTTCGCGCAGGGGCCGACGACGCTGCGCAACATCGGCAGCTGGCGGGTGAAGGAGACCGATCGCATCCACGCGATGGCCACCGAGCTGGCGAAGCTGGGCGCGGGCGTGGAGGCCGGACCCGACTTCCTGCGCGTCACGCCGGTCGATCGGCTTGTCCCAGGGGTGGCAATCGACACCTACGACGATCACCGCATCGCGATGTGCTTCTCGCTGGTGGCGCTGGCCGGGGTGCCGGTGCGCATCAACGACCCCGCCTGCGTGGCGAAGACGTTCCCCGAGTATTTCTCCGTCTTCGCGTCGGTGACGGCCTCCGGCGTGTGCGCGGCGCCGTCGTGAGCGCGGCGATCGGCACGGGCCCGAGCAGTGCGAGCCCGGCGCGCAGCGTGCCGGTGATCGCGATCGACGGGCCGTCGGCTTCCGGCAAGGGGACAGTGGCGGAGCGTGTCGCGCGCCGGCTCGGCTTCCACTATCTCGACAGCGGGGCGATCTACCGTGCGGCGGCGCTCGCGGCGCAGCAGGCGGGCGTGGCAAGCGACGACGTTGCGGGGCTCACGGCGATCGCCACCGCGCTGCCGCTCGTGTGCAGCGGGGGACGCATCCTGCTCGGTGGTACCGACGTGTCGGAAGCGATCCGCAGCGAGCCGATCTCGGCCGCCGCTTCGGCGGTGGCCGCGTTCGGCCCGGTGCGCGCCGCGCTGCTCGAGCGGCAGCGGGCGTTTCGGCAGCCGCCGGGTCTGGTCGCCGACGGGCGCGACATGGGCTCGGTCGTCTTTCCCGATGCGCTGCTGAGGGTGTTTCTGACGGCAAGTGCGCGGGTACGCGCGACACGCCGCCATAAGCAGTTGATGGAAAAGGGTTTGCCTGCTAATCTCGACCTGATACTGCAGGATCTGGTGACGCGCGACGATCGGGATTCCCGGCGTGCCGTGGCACCCCTGCAGGCAGGCGCACCCGATACGGTGCTCGACTCCGATGCCATGACGATCGACGAGGTGGTCGACGAGGTGCTGGAGCGGTATCGACGGGCTGTCGCCATCTAGGCGTCCGGCCGCTTCGACGGCGCTGTGGCGTGGAGGACGGGACGGCGCGGAGGGGAACTTCCGGTCGCCGCGCCGACGCTCCGCAACCGCAGTGCCTCGAAGGCTCCCTGACCCCGGCAGCGAGTTCGCCGCCGCCGGGTGTCCACAGTCGCATCGGGAGCAAGGCCGGGCAGGTGTCCCACCCTCCCAATGCCGGCGCGAACCCGGAACCACCACAGGTCATCCATCGCATGTCAACCGCAACCGCCGTCGCCGCACCGTCCAATCCCGCCGCTCAGCACGCCCCCGAGAGCTTCGCTGCGCTGTTCGAAGAAAGCCTGCTGCGCAAGGAAATGCGCCAGGGCGAAGTGATCACCGCCGAGGTGATCCGCGTCGACCAGAACTACGTGGTCGTCAACGCCGGTCTGAAGTCGGAGAGCTACATCCCGGTCGAGGAATTCCACAACGACCGCGGCGAGGCGGAGGTGAAGGCCGGTGACTTCGTCAGCGTGGCGATCGAATCGCTCGAGGACGGTCACGGCGAGACGCGGCTGTCGCGCGACAAGGCGAAACGGCTCGCGGCGTGGCACGCGCTCGAGGATGCGCATACCAACGGGACGATCGTGCAGGGCATGGTCAACGGCGCGGTCAAGGGTGGCCTCACCGTGATGATGGACGGCATCCGCGCGTTCCTGCCCGGCTCGCTGGTCGATCTGCGCCCAGTGAAGGACACCTCGGCCTACCAGGGCAAGCTGCTCGACTTCAAGGTGATCAAGCTCGATCGCAAGCGCAACAACGTGGTCGTGTCGCGCCGTGCAGTGCTCGAGCAGACGCAGGGCGCGGAGCGCGCCCAGCTGCTGGAGACGCTGAAGGAAGGCTCGGTGGTCAAGGGCATCGTCAAGAACATCACCGACTACGGCGCGTTCGTGGATCTGGGCGGTATCGACGGCCTGCTGCACATCACCGACCTCGCCTGGCGCCGCGTCAAGCATCCGTCCGAGGTGCTGGCGGTGGGCGACGAGGTCGAGGCGAAGGTGCTGAAGTTCGATCAGGAGAAGAACCGCGTATCGCTCGGCCTGAAGCAGCTCGGCGAGGATCCGTGGGTCGGCATCTCG
>CANGUQ010000545.1 GCA_947456915.1 Betaproteobacteria bacterium | reverse complement strand
GGATGCCGGCGGCGGCAGCTGCCGCCGGCGCAGCGCCGGCCGGCGCTGCACGCACGTCCACGATGGCGGCCACCTCCACCCCCGAGCGCTGCAGATCGAGCGCGGCGAGGTAGGCGGAGTCGTTGTTGGTGAACACGATGGCGCGGCGGCCGGCCTGCACTGCGTACCGGTTGAGGTAGGTGCGGGCTGCGCCGGCGAGCATCACGCCCGGCAGGTCGTTCTCGCCGAACACCATCGCGCGCTCGATCGCGCCGGTGGCGAGCACGATCTGCCGGGCGCGCACCTTCCACAGCCGCTGCCGCGGCAGGTGCGGCGCGAGCGGGCCGCCCTCGCCTACCTGTTCGACGACGCTGACCATGTTGTGATCCCAGATCGCGGCGACCTGCGCGCGCGCGAGCAGCCGCACGCCGGGCAGCGAGCGCAGTTCGTTGACCGCATCGCGTACCCAGCGCAGCGCGTCGTTGCGATTCACGAGTGCGGTATCTCCCAGCAGCGCGCCGCCGAACTCGACGTTTTCGTCGACCAGCATCACGCGCGCATCGGCGATCGCAGCTGCGCGCGCCGCAGCGAGTCCGGCCGGACCGCCGCCGATCACCAGCACGTCGCAGTGCGCGTGCCGGTGCGCGTAGCGGTCCGGATCGGGCTCCGCGGGCGCGCGCCCGAGCCCGGCCGCCCGACGGATGAACTTCTCGTAGAACAGCCACTTCGAGGCCGGCCACATGAACGTCTTGTAGTAGAAGCCCGCCGGCAGCAGCCGCGACAGTGTGTCGTTGATTGCACCCACGTCGAACTCGAGCGACGGCCAGCGGTTCTGGCTCGTCGCGCTGAGACCGTCGTACAGCGGAATCTGCGTGGCGCGCAGGTTGGGCTCGGTGCGTGCGCCGCTTTCCAGCTGGACCAGTGCATTGGGCTCTTCGGCACCGGCCGCGACGATGCCGCGCCGGCGGTGGTACTTGAAGCTGCGCCCGAGCAGCCGCACGCCGTTGGCGAGCAGCGCCGAGGCGAGCGTGTCACCGGCGAGGCCGCTCAAGCGCCTGCCGTCGAAGGTGAAGGCGAGCGGCCGCGCGCGGTCGATGCGCCCGCCCGTTGCGAGGCGAAACGGCTCGCTCGACCCCGGGGCGGCTATGCGGTCTTCGGCGGCGCTGGTGGCCATGTGGAGAGGATCTGGTGGGTCAGTGTGTTACGGCGCACGCCGATCCAGCGCCGGCAGCCCAGGCTGTGCTGCCAGAGCTCGTCGTGCTCGCCGGCGGGGTTGGTGCGCAGGTTCAGGTAGGCGCTCCACGCCTCGTCATCGAGCGCTGCGGGGTCGCTCGGGCGGGCGACGGTGGCGTCACCGCCGTAGGTGAACTCGGTCTGGTCGCGCGGGCCGCAGAACGGGCATTCGATCAGCAGCATCGGCAGGTGCTCCGGTTCACTGCAGCCACGCCGTCGGACCGGCGCCGCGCTCGTCGATCGCGCGACCGAGCGTGTAGCGATCGAGGGTGAAGGCGGCGTTGAGTTCGTGCGGACGATCCTGCGCGATCGTGTGCGCGAAGCACCAGCCCGAGCCGGGGGTGGCCTTGAAGCCGCCATAGCACCAGCCGCAGTTCACGTAGAAGTTGTCGAGCGCGGTTCTGGCGATGATCGGACTGCCGTCCATGCTCATGTCCATGATGCCGCCCCACAGTCGCAGCGCGCGCAGCCGCGAGAAGCCCGGAAACAGCGCGAGTGCCGAACTGACCACGTGTTCGAGCACCGGCAGATTGCCGCGCTGCGCGTACGAGTTGTACATGTCGAGGTCGCCGCCCATCACCAGCTCGCCCTTGTCGGACTGGCTGATGTAGAAGTGCACCGCCCCCGAGGTGACCACCGTGTCCAGCACGGGCTTGACCGGTTCGGACACCATCGCCTGCAGCACGTGCGACTCGATGGGCAGCTGCAGCCCGGCCATGCCGGCGAGCAGCGTGCTGTGCCCGGCCACTGCGATGCCGATCTTCTTCGCGCGGATGAACCCCTGCGTGGTCTCCACCCCGGTGATGCGGTTGCCTTCGCGCACCATGCCGGTGACCGCGCAGTGCTGGATGATGTCGACGCCGCGCGCGTCGGCGCCGCGGGCGAAGCCCCAGGCCACCGCGTCGTGGCGCGCGGTGCCCCCGCGCGGTTGCAGCAGCCCGCCCATGATCGGATAGCGTGCCTCGGGCGACATGTCCAGCCCCGGCACCATTGCGCGTACCTCCTCGCGGTCGAGCGCGAGCGCGTCGACGCCGTTGAGCCGCATCGCGTTGCCGCGGCGCGCCTGCGCGTCCAGATCGGCGTACGTGTGCGCGAGGTTGAGCACCCCGCGCTGGCTGAACATCACGTTGAAGTTGAGGTCGCGCGACAGGCCCTCCCACAGCTTCAGCGAGTGCTCGTAGAAGTGCGCGTTCTCCCTGAGGTAGTAGTTGGAGCGCACGATCGTGGTGTTGCGCCCGGTGTTGCCGCCACCGATCCAGCCCTTTTCCAGCACGGCGACGTTGGTGATGCCGTGCTCCTTCGCGAGGTAGTAGGCGGTGGCCAGCCCGTGGCCGCCGCCGCCGACGATCACCACGTCGTACTCCCGCTTCGGCGGCGGGCTGCGCCAAGCCGCGGGCCAGTTCCGGTGATGGCCAAGGGCGTTGCGGGCGAGGGAGAAGATCGAGTACTTCATCGAGCTGGGTGAAACGGGTCGCGCTGGGTAGCCGCGGCGAGCGGCGCCGGGTGCGGGCCTGCCGCACCGCTACTGCCCCGGCGCCGCGCATCCGCACCGGCGTCCGCCGGGCGCTGCGCAGCCGGGTCTTGTCACCCCCTTGTGCTGCGGGAGTTCATGGTAGCCGCCCGTCGGTTCCGATGCCAAACCTGAAGGTGCAGACGCCATGACGGGAAAAAAGAAGGACAAAGGCAAACCCGAGGCACCTGTCCCTAACGCTTCCGCCGATGATCGCGGTTCGCGATTCGATAAACTCGACAAAGACAAAACCGGCAAGCTCACCCGCGAATACTACACCACCCACCAATCCGATGCCGCCGCCGCCGGTGATCGTTTCACCAAGTGGGACACGGACAAGGACGGTTTCCTCTCGCGTGACGAGTATCTAAAGCAGGGCAAGTAGGCTCCGTTTTCGAATGCCAGCAGAAGCCAAGCCTGTGGCCGATCTGCACTCTTCAAGGAGCGCTAGCTTTTGACCGAATCTTGACAATCTATTCGACCTTCACTGAAGTGCTGCTGACAAAGGGGACGTTCTT
>CANGUQ010000544.1 GCA_947456915.1 Betaproteobacteria bacterium | reverse complement strand
CGCGTCATGATGAACGAGGTCACCACCGGGGAGTCGGCACACAGCTCGAACTCGAAGTGCAGGCCGTCGCCGCCGCGATGTACGCCCTCGCCGCCGGTGCCGCGCCGGATCGCGCGCCGGATCACCCGCAGCGGTGCGAGCGATTCCATGACCTCGATCGGCGTGTTGCCCAGATTCGACGGAAACGACAGCACCGAATAGCCGTCACGACGCGCCGAGGCACCCTGCCCGGCGTTCAGGAAGTTGATCACCGCGAACCGGCGGCCGCGATGCTCGCCCGACATCGTCACCGACGAGTTCGCCGATCCCGAAGCCCACACTCGATCGGGCAGCACCGGCGCCAGCGCGGTGAAGATAGCCGGCGGCAGCATGTGGCCGATCATTCCGCGCCCGCCGCTCGCTGCCGGGTATGCCGGATTGAGAATCGTGCCCGCGGGCGCCCAGGTGCTGAGCGGGGCGAAGCTGCCCTCGTTGTTCGGGATGTCCGGGCACAGCAGCGCCTTCACCGGGAACGCGGAATAGGCAAACGTGTAGATCGGCACCACGTTCACCGCGCGCGGCAGTTGCGGACTCGAGCCGCTGTAGTCGATCGCCATCCGGTCGCCCTTCACCGTGACGCGGCAGGCGATGACGATGCGCTGCTCGAAGCCGTCGTGCTCGACGCGCGAGGTGTACACGCCGTCCGGCAGCGCGCGGATCGCCCTGCGCATGGCCACCTCCGAGCGCCTGCGGATCTGGGCGCCCAGATCGTCGAGCCGTACGCGCGCGAGCAGCGGCTGCAGACGCTCTTCCATCATCCGGCAGGCGGCGACCTGCGCCCAGATGTCGCCCATGCCCTGCTCGGGCACACGGATGTTACGGCTGATCATCTCGACCACCGCGGGATCCGCCTTGCCTGCGTGCATCAGTTTCAGGCGCGGGATCTGCAGGCCCTCTTCGTAGATCTCGCGGATGCCCGAGTTGCGCAACCGCCCGCCGATGTCGGGCAGGTGCGAGACCACTGCGGCGAACGCGACCAGCCTGCCCTTGTGGAAGAGCGGCATCGCGGTGTTCACGTCGTGGATGTGCCCGGTACCCATCCACGGGTCGTTGGTGATCATCACGTCCCCGGGCCGCAGCGTGTGCGCCGGGAACTTGTCCAGAAAGTGCTTGACGGTCGCCGGCAGGCTGCCGATGAACGACGGAATGCTCATCGTCGACTGCGCGAGCGAGCGACCCTGCGCGTCGGTGAGCACCACTGCGAAGTCATTGGCGTCACGCACGAGCGTGGAGAACGAGGTGCGCACGAACGTCGCCGAGGCCTCGTCGACGATGCTGATCAGCCGCTTCCAGAGAATCTCCAGTTCGATCGGATCGAACTCCCGCGCAGCCGCCGGGGCCGTCTTCGCCGTACGCGTCGCCGGCGCCCTCGATCCGGACCGGCCGGCCGCCGCGCCGCGCTGCGCCACCTTTGCCATCAGTCGAACTCCTCGATCTCGATCGATACCGTGTAATCGGGCAGGATACGCACGCGCGAGGCCACCGGCACCACCAGCGTCGATTCGCGCTCCTCGAGGATCAGCGGACCCGCGAGCCGGGTGCCCGGCGGCAGCGAATAGCGGTCGTACACCGGCACCTCGGCGAAGCGGCCGCGCACCGGCAGGAATGCGCGGCGGCGGCCGCGCGCCGCCGGGGCGCTGCTCACACGCGAGTCGCCCCACCGGAAGCGGTGGCGGCGCATCACTGCACGCCCGGTGAGCCGCCAGGTGATCACCTGCGGCAGCGCACCGGGCACCAGATCGCCGTACAGGCGGCGGTACTGCGCCTCGAATGCGCGCAGCACCTGCGACTGTGCCGACGCGTCGAGGGTGCGGTACGGGATGCTCACCGGCACGCTGTGGCCCTGCCCGAGATAGCGCATCTGCGCGCCGATGGTCCACACGACGCCTGCCGCAGGCACGCTCGCCGAGTCGAGCTCGGCCTGCGCATCGGCGCGCAACTCGCGCATCACGCGCGCGGCAGTCGCCCAGTCCGTCTCCGCCAGCAGCGCCGGACTCGACCACGCCCGGTCGACCCGCGCCGGCGCGGCGAGCAGCCCGAGGCAGGATCCGGCGCCGGCGGCAATCGTGGCAAGTACGCGCGGAATGCGCAGTCGACGCGCCACCTCCACAGCGTGCAGCGGTCCCGCCCCGCCGGTGGCCACCAGCGTGAACTCCCGCGGATCGTGACCCTTCTCGGCGATGTGGATGCGCGCAGCCGACGCCATGTTCTCGTTGACGATGTCGACGATGCCGCGCGCGACCTGCTCGGCGTCGAGCCTGAGCTCGCGCGCGAGGCGCCCGAGGGCGGTCCGTGCCGCCGCCACCGACAGTTTCATCTCGCCGCCGAGGAAGTTGTCCGGATTGAGGTAGCCGAGCACCAGGTCGGCATCGGTGACCGTCGCGTCGCGCCCGTCACGCTGGTAGCAGGCCGGCCCCGGCACTGCGCCTGCGCTCTCGGGGCCGACGTTGAGCAGGCCGAGGTCGTTCACGTGCGCGATCGAGCCTCCACCGGCGCCGATCTCGATCAGATCGATGCTGGGAATCAGGATGGGCAAGCCGGAGCCGCGCTTGAAGCGGTGCACGCGCGCGCACTCGAAGCTGTGCGCGATCAGCGGCTCGCCGCCCACGGCCACGCAGGCCTTGGCAGTAGTGCCTCCCATGTCGAAGGCGAGGATGGCGTCCACGCCGTTGGCGCGGGCGGTGTTGAGCGCCGAGAGCACGCCGGCAGCGGGCCCGGATTCGAGCAGCAGGATCGGCGACTCGGCCGCGGCCGCGCCGGACGTGAAGCCACCACTCGAAACCATGATCTTCAGCTGCGCCGAGGGCGCCTGCGCCCGGATGCGGCTCTGCAGCTGGTCGAGATAGCGCGCGACCAGCGGCTGCACGTAGGCGTTGGCCACCGTCGTCGACATGCGTTCGTACTCGCCGATCTCGCGCGCGATCGCCGCCGAGATCGACACCGACAGCGACGGGAACCGCCGGGCGAGCGCGGCCTGCAGCGCGCGCTCGTGGCGATCGTCCAGATAGGCGTGCAGCAGGCAGACGGCCACTGCCTCCACCCGCATCGCCGCGAGCCGGTCCAGTGCCGCGTCGATCGCCGCCGCATCCAGCGCCCTGACCACCTCTGCGCCGGCACTGAGCCGCTCGTCGATCTCGATGCGCTGTTGCGGCCCCACCAGCGGCGCGGGAATCTGCAGGTCGAGGTCGTACAGGTCGTAGCGCCACTCGCG
>CANGUQ010000543.1 GCA_947456915.1 Betaproteobacteria bacterium | reverse complement strand
TCGAACAGCGCATGCCCCAGACGGTCTTCGAGCTGGCGCAGCTGAATCGACAGCGCCGAGGGCGAGACATGCAGGCGCTGCGCCGCCCGGGTGAGGTGACGCTCGTGGGCGATGGTCCAGAAATAGCGCAGGTGGTGGTAGTTGAGCTCGGCCATGCATTAATTCTACTTAGTTTAACGATAGGCCAAATTACATGAACTGGAGCGAACGCTGGACCGGGTACTCTGCTTCTCCCGCTGCTGCGACGCGGCGCCTTCGACGAGGACTCGCATGCCCGGTATGGACTTGCTGCTCGCCAACCTGCTGCAACCCATCGTGCTCGCCTTCCTGCTGGGGGCGATCGCCGGCTTCGTGCGCAGCGAACTCGAACTGCCCGAAGCCGTCATCAAGCTGCTGGCTATCTACCTGCTGTTCTCGCTGGGCCTCACCGGCGGGCGCGAGCTCGCCAGGGCGGAGCTGGGCGCGGTGCTGCCGCTCATCGGCATCACGCTGTTCATGACCTTCGCGATCCCGTCGGTGGTCTATCTCGTAACGCGCAGGCTCGGACGCTTCGACATCAGCAACGCGGCGGCGCTCGCTGCGCACTACGGATCGGTGTCTACTGCCACCTTCTTCGCATCGATGGCCTTTGCGACCGCAATGAATACACCCGCCGAGGGCTACATGGCCGCGATGGTCGCGCTGATGGAGTTCGGGGTGATCTATTCGCTGGTGATCGCCCGGGTGGCGATGGGCCGCGCCGGCGGCGGCGTGCACGTGGGCGAGCTGCTGCTCAGCGTGATCCGCGGGCGCGGCATCCTGCTGCTGCTGGGCGGCATGACCATCGGCTATCTCGCCACCGACCCGCAGTGGAAGCAGATCGCGCCGTTCTACGAGGGGCTATTCCGCGGCATGCTGATGCTGTTCCTGCTGGAGATGGGCATCACCGCGGCGCGCCAGGCGCAGGTCTTCCGTGCGGTCGGCCCGTTCATGCTGGCCTTCGGCATCGCGATGCCGGTGGCTACCGGTGTCGTCGCGGTGACCCTTGGCCATCTGGTGGGCCTGGGCGTGGGCGGCGCGTTCGTCTTCGGCGCGATCTGCGCGAGCGCCTCGTTCATCGACGCGCCAGCCGCCTGCCGCGCCTCCCTTCCGGAGGCCAACCCGGGTATCTACCTCACCTCGTCGCTGGAGGTGACGCTGCCCTTTAACCTGCTCGTGGGGCTGCCGCTGTACTACCATTACGCGAGGTGACTGGAGGCCTGAGGCCGACCAGCAGCACCGATACGCCCCGGCGCGCGAGTATCGTGCGCCACGACAGGCCACTCGCTGGCGCCCGGCACGGGGTCGACGCCGCGCGCCCACCGATGCCGCCACCGGGCGGTTCGTGCATCTGCGTCAGTGGAGGCCGCCGGCCGGTATTGGCTCCTCCACCTTCACCGAGTCCGGTGCCTTCAGTGCCGGCAGCGGCCTCAGCGCCGAGTTCGGCGGCAGCCGCCGTCTGTGTGGCGACATCGGCTACAGGTACCGCAATGGCTGGGCTGCCGAGGCCGAGTGGAACTACCGCAGCCACAAGCTCAGTTCGCTGTGCCCGGGCGGCGCGACGGTCGCCCGGAAAGGGGACTTCGCATCGAACATCCTGCTGATCAACGGCTTGCGCCGATTCATATCGCCCAGCCCGTGGACACCGTACGACGGAGCAGGCATCGGCTGGGTGCAGGAGATCGACATCGACCTCAAACCTGCCGCCGGAGGCGTCGAGCGCAGCTACTCCGCCAGCACGTAAGCGGCGTTTCAGCTGATTGCCGGCGTCGAACACGCGCCGACGCAGAACTGGCGCCTGACCGACACCTGGCGGCCGTCACTGATCTGGCGCACCGAACCGGTCGCGGTACGTCGCACGCTCGACGCATGCCAGTACGCCACCCACCACGAGCGATGCACGCGCAGGCCCTCGTCTGCCCCTGCGGCTTCGACGTAAGCCAGGGCTCCCAGTACCAGAGCGCTCCCGCGCGACGTCGAGAACCGCAGATGCTGCAGTTCGGAGTCGATCGCGCTGACGTCGTTGCCCAGTTGCGCGGGAAGCCGCCTCTGCAGCATCGGCGGCACCAGCCAGTGCAGGCGAGGCAGGCAGACCAGAACCCAGTAGAGGACCTCGACGGTAGATCCGACGCGTGGCGCGATCAACCGCCCGGCGACGAGGCGGAAATGTCGCTCGCGGCCTTCATGGTCCAAGAATCGAACCAGCGGGGCGTCGAATGTCCGTGATGCGCCGTCGACGGGGAGGGTGGCGACCACGAGCCCGTATGCACGCGTCCCTGTGCGCAACGCCTCGACGCGAAGCATCAGATGATGGAGCGCAGCGAGCGTGACGACAAGGGTGATGCCGATCGGCGCATGGGTGAACATCGCTGCCTCGCGGGAAAGCGGGAGGGAACCCCGTGGATTGTGGTCCCTCAGCGGGCCCTGTCAGGAAAAGCGCACTCGGGATGGCGGGTTAAACGCGGCGCAGGGGTTTTGCGACTGTCGCAAGCAGAAACTGCCTCAATCGGCGGGCAGCGTCGGTCATCCCGGCTCGAGAGCGTGCTGCCCGCGCGGCGCGCCAGCACCTCGGGCTGTACTTCGTCCGGGCCATGATGCTGGTGGTGGGGTTACTGTGGATGGGGGAACACCCGCACAGGTTCCCGGTGCCGACGTGGTGGATCGCGCTCTGGATCCTCCGCCCTGTCTCGTTGCTGGTCTACAGCATGACGGCCAGCCGCAGCCACTCGTTCCTCGACTGAGCGTCGCAGGCATGCGTCGCGTGAGTCCCGGAGGCGCGCGCCGGTTCTCGATGCCGCTCGTTCGAGCAGTACGCGGGGATCTGCGCATGGCGCCGCCCGTGCTCGGCCTTCCACTGCGTGATCCGGGTCGGATGGACATCGAATCGCGCAGCAAGCTGGGCCAGCGTCTGAGCGCCCTGCATGGCCAAGGCCACTTTCGCCTTGAAGGCCGCTGAGTGGTTGCTGCGGGATCGTTTCATCGCTTACGATCCTGCCCGGGCGGCTTTCGCCGCTTGTTGGAGCAGGCGCCCGCATACGCTACAGTCGCCCTCACCACCCCGTCGGACCCGAGCACATGACAACGTCTGGTATCCCCAGCCCATCGACCCGAGCGCAAACCGCGCCCACGAAGCGCCGCCCCGCACGTGCTGCAGGGTGGATTCGAAGCGTCCTCTTCGGCGCGATGTTCTCGCTGGTCGCGCTGCCAGGCCATGCGCAGAAGTGGGTGAAGCTGGAT
>CANGUQ010000542.1 GCA_947456915.1 Betaproteobacteria bacterium | reverse complement strand
GACCGACTACGTGCGTGCGGTGCCCGATCTGATCCGTCAGTGGGTGCCGGGAAAGTATGTGACACTCGGCACCGATGGCTTCGGCCGCAGCGACACGCGCAGCGCGCTGCGCGCGTTCTTCGGTGTCGATGCGCGGTCGATCGTTCAGGCCGTCGTCCGCAACATCCACACCCCCTGAGTCCGGGCCGGCACGGTGCGCGTGCCGGCGAAGATGCAGCGCGCTCGTCGAGCCCATCGACCTGCCGCGCGCCAGCACCGCCGGGCCGAGTCAAGGAGAAGCCCCGTGTTCCGCACCCTGTGTGCCGGCCTTGCACTGGCCGGCGTCGTCCTGCCGGCGCCCTCGAGCGTTCACGCTCAGGGCTTTCCGAACCGCCCGATCACGATGGTGGTGCCGTTCGCACCCGGCGGCATTGCCGACATCACCGGACGTCCCCTCGCGCAGTCGATGATGAAGACGCTCGGCCAGCCGGTGGTGGTCGAGAACCGGCCGGGCGCTGGCGGCGGCGTCGGGATGATGCACGTCACGCGCCAGAAGCCCGACGGGTACACGGTGCTGATGGCGCTGTCGTCGATCATCACCATCCCCGAGGCCGACCGGGTCAACGGCCGGGCGCCGTCCTACGAGATGAACCAGTTCACGCCGATCGCGCTGGTCTCGGCCGATCCCACGGTGCTGCTGGTGCGCGCCGACAGCCCGTGGAAGACCGTCGCCGACCTGATGAAGGACGCGAAGAGCCGCCCGGGCAAGATCACCTATTCCTCCTCGGGCATCTACGGCACGCTGCACGTGGCGGTGGAGATGCTCGCCCAGTCGGCCGGGGCGCAGTTCCTGCACGTGCCGTTCGGCGGCGGCGGGCCGGCGATGAGCGCGCTGCTCGGCGGTCAGGTCGAGGTCACCGCGCAGGCGCCCGGTGTGGCGAGTCCTCACGTCAAGGCCGGGAAGGTACGCATGCTCGGCTCGTGGGGCGCGCAGCGGCTGAAGGCGTTCCCCGAGGTGACGACGATGCGCGAGCTCGGCTTCGACGCCGAGTTCTACATCTGGTCCGGCCTGTTCGGGCCCGCCGGTCTGTCCAGCGACGTGCTCGCGCGGCTGCGCGCCGCAGTCCAGGAAGCGGTGGGCGAGGAGAGTTTCCGCAAGGCGATGGCGGCGATGGAAACGCCGATCCTGCACCTGCAGGGTGCCGAGTTCGACGCATTCCTGCAGCGCGACGGCAAGCGGCTCGCCGAAGTGATCAAGCGCATGGGCAAGCTCGAGTAGCCGCCCACGGCCACCGAACTCCAGGAATGCAAGAAGAGGAAAAGGGGTCAGGGCTGCAAAAAGGGGTCAGGGTCGATTTGCCAATTCACGCCGTTCCCCTCTTTCGACAAGCACGCGGCAAATCGACCCTGCCCCCTTTTTGCCCCCTTTTTGCTGACCCCTTTTCTAATCGACCCTGACCCCTTTTCTGACCCCTTTTCTGTGGGAGGCACGGAGAGACGGATGAAGATTCTGAGCTGGCTGGAGGGTTCTGAAGAGCGTCTCGGTCTGCTCGACGGCGAGCAGGTGGTCGATCCGCTGCGCGTGCCGGCGCTCGCGGCGCAGGCGCGCTGTTTCGGCAGCGCGCTCGCGCTGCTGCAGGCGGGCGATGCGGGACAGGCTGCTGCACGCGAGGCGATCGCCCGTGCACCGGCTTCTGCGCGGATGCCGCTCGCGCAGGTGCGCCTCGCTCCGCCGCTGCGCCCGTCGACCATCCTGTGCAGCGGCAGCAACTACCACGATCACAACAGGGAAAAGGCGGCCGCGCCCACCTCCGGCAAGGAGCCGGAATTCTTCATCAAGACTGCCGACTGCGTGATCGGCCCCGACGCGGCGATCGTGCTCGACACCCGCCTCACCGCCAAGCTCGACTGCGAGACGGAACTGGCGATCGTCATCGGCAGGCCCGGTCGCCACATTCCGGTCGAGCGTGCGCTGGAGCACGTGTACGGCTACACGATCGTCAACGACGTCACCGCGCGCGACCGGCAGGTGCGGCGCAAGCCCGACGGATCCGTGTGGTACGACCTGGGTCGCGGCAAGGTGTTCGATTCGTCCGCGCCGCTCGGCCCATGGGTGGTCACCGCCGACGAGATTCCCGACCCGCAGCGGTTGCGCCTGCGCACGCGCATCAACGGCGAGCTGCGCCAGTCGGCCTCCACCGGCAACATGATCTGGTCGTGTGCCGAGCTGATCCACTTCTTCTCGGTGAATCTCACGCTGCAGCCCGGGATGGTGATCATCACCGGTACCCCGGGCGGTACCGCGTGGTCGACCGATGCCGAACTCGGCGGCAAGTGGATCGGCGGCGATGGCGACGAGCCGCTGGTGCCCGCGCGCGGATATCTGCAACCGGGCGATCGCATCGAGTGCGAGCTCGAAGGCATCGGCGTGCTGCGCAATACGGTGGCGACGTAGGCGCGCGCCCGGCCGCGTCGGGCGCGTCGAACTGCCGTGCGCGAGGCCGCGCGCTGCCCGGCAGGGGCACAGGATCCGACGTCGTCTCGTGCGCTCAGACTTTCGACGGCCCCGGGTACTCGACCAGCGCGTTGCCCCTGCGCTCGAAGCGATCGCGCCGGCGCAGGTGGCGGCGCTGCTGCGGCGGCAGCAGGCGCGTGTGCGGCAGGCGCCCGAGCAGCCTCACCACCTCCCAGCAGTTGTCCTCGCCGGTGATCCAGAGCGCAGGGTCGACCCGCGACAGATCCAGCGGGCGCGAGTAGCTGCGCAGCGTCTTCTCGCCGCGCGCGTCGACGTATTCGTGGAAATAGGACATGGCGAGCTCGCGCAGGCTGCGGTACACCGGATCGCGCCAGCGATACCACAGGTGGTTGCTCTTCGACAGCGCGCCCCACAACCCGTTGCGGCGAAACACCGTGATCACGTGATCGTAGTCGTGCCCCTCGGCGGTCAGGTCGAGCAGCAGCGGCGCTTCGCCGTGCAGCCACAGCGCGCAGGCGCCCACCAGCGCCGCTTCGATGCAGTGGGCGTGGCGCTCGCGCAGCACCGCGCGTACCGACAGCGCGGTGTCGCCGTGCAGTTCGTGGTTGCAGGACAGGCGGTCGGTGAGGAAGTCCTGGATCCTGTGCGGCGTGGTGAGCGGCAGCAGGCGCGCCAGTTCGGCGCGGGTGAGCAGAGAGCGGTCGAACGAAGGCAGAGGCACGTCGGAGAAGCGAGCAGGGTCGGTCGATGGACGACAACCACGGTAGCACGATCGCCCGCACGCGCCGGTGCTGCGAGACCACGCGATGAAG
>CANGUQ010000541.1 GCA_947456915.1 Betaproteobacteria bacterium | reverse complement strand
GCTGCCGCGCGCACCGGCGCGGGCAGCGCGGCAGGGCAGGGCACCTGCCGCCGTCCGCTGGCTCCTGCGCGGCCCGCGCAACGTTGTGCGCCGATGCTACCGCGCTTCGGCAGGCCAGAGCATGCGCATCGGCAGGCGCGCGAGAGCGCGTGGCCGACGGGGTTGAGTTGCCCTGCGCGTTCAGGCTAGATTACCGCGCTTGCCGCACCAACCACGCAGCCGAGGGATACAGGACCATGAGCGAAGTCAACGAGTTCTGGGCGACCGCCCAGCCGATCCTGATCCACGGACTGCTGCAGGTCGCTGCGGCAATCGCGCTGTGGGTAGTGGGCACCTGGCTGATCAATCTCGCGGTCCGGTTGCTCAACACGGCGCTCGAGCAGCAGAAGGTCGAGCCGACCATCCTGCGCTACATCGGTTCGTTCGTGACCGTGGTGCTGAAGATCGCGCTGGTGGTGGCGATCCTGGGTTACTTCGGCGTCGAGACGACTACCTTCGCCGCGCTCATCGCCGGTGTCGGCGTGGCGATCGGTGCGGCATGGGGCGGGCTGCTGTCCAACTTCGCCGCGGGGGCCTTCCTCGTGGTGCTGCGCCCGTTCAAGGTCGGCGACTTCGTCACTGCCGGGGGCGTGACCGGCACGGTGAAGGAGATCGGACTGTTCGCCACCGCGATCAACACGCCCGATAACGTGCTCACCCTGGTCGGCAACAACAGGATCCTGAGCGACAGCGTGCAGAACTTCTCCGCCAATGCATTTCGCCGGGTGGACCTCAAGGCACAACTCGCGATGAGTGCCGATCACGCGCAGGCGATCGCCCTGCTCAAGGCGCGATTGCCGTCGATCGCCAACGTGCTCGCCACTCCGGCACCGGACGTCGAGATTCTCGACTTCACGGCGAGCGGTCCACTGCTCGCGGTACGGCCGTACTGCCACACCGATCACTACTGGCAGGTGTACTTCGACACCAACCGGGCGATCCGGGACGTCCTCGGCGAGGCCGGTTTCCCGGTACCGGAGACGCCGCTCGCCGTTCGCAACGTCGGCTGAGGCGCAGGCCATGGACGGATCGGGCGGCGGCGGGCAGGGGCAGCTCAACGTGCTGGGCGGGCCGCTCGCGACCTGTTCGGAACGGCCGCTCACCGGTTACTTCCGCACCGGCTGCTGCGAGACAGCGCCCGACGATTTCGGCAGCCACACGGTGTGCGCGGTGATGACCGACGAGTTCCTGCGCTTCTCGCGGTCGCGCGGCAACGATCTGACCACGCCGATGCCGGCATACGCCTTCCCCGGTCTGCAGCCCGGCGACCGCTGGTGCCTGTGCGTGACGCGCTGGAAGGAGGCGCTCGACGCGGGCGTGGCGCCGAAGGTCATCCTTGCGGCGACACACCGGATGGCGCTGGCGGTGGTGAGTCTGGAAGCGCTGCGCGAGCACGCGCTCGACGCCTGAACCCAGCACCGGTGCAGGTCGTGGGGGGCCACCGCCTCGCTGCTGCGGTGGCAGCAGCGGGCGTCGATGTACCGCACCTCGTCTGGGGCGATGCCCTGCACGACGGTCCAGTGCCGGATGAACCCGACGCGGCGCTGGCCAGCCGCCGTGCCGGGCACATCGCCGCGGTGACCGGGGCTGGACCGGAGGTGGTGGCGGCGCGGCTCACCCGGCGCGACGCCCGGCTCGACGACGCGCTGCGCGGCCAGGCGGAGATCGTGCTCTGGTTCGAAGCCGATCTGCACGACCAGCTGCAGCGGCTGCAGGTGCTGGCGCGAATCGCGCGCACACCGGGCCGGGCTGCGCCGGCGCGGGTGAGCGAGGCTTTCGCAACAGGTCCTGCGGGCGGGGCCGAGCCGGCACCCGCCGCGCAGGCATTCGCCTGTCGCCGCCGGCTCGACGCAGCGGCGATCGACTTCGGCGAGAGCGCCTGGCGCGCGTTCACGAGCGCCGATCCGACCGGATTCGAGCGTCTGCTCGATGCAGACCTCGACGCCGTCGGCGCGCCGCGGCTCGCACGTGCGATCAAGCGGTGGCGCGAGGAGTTTCCGGCAGTGCGTGACGGGCTGTCGCGCACCGAACGGCAGACGCTCGAGGCCCTGTCGCGCGGGCTGTTCCGCTGCCGCGATCTGCAGTCGAGCGTATGCCGGCACGGCGAACAGGATGTGTTCATCGACGAGGCCGTGTACGCGTCCATCCTGTGTCGGCTGTCCCGGGGGCCGCGACCGCTGCTCGCCCATCCCGACCAGCGACCGGTCGAACTGCCCGATCCCGGGCGCGCCGCGGAACAGGCGTGGCGCGTGTTCTGGAACGATTCCCTGCTGATCACCCGTGCCGGGCGGCGCGTGCTGGCCGGCGATGGCGACTGGATGCAAGACGCGCCGCCGCGCTGGCTGGGTGGGGTATGCCTGAACGGTGTACGGGGATGGCGCTGGGACGGCGCGGCGAACCGACTGCGCTGCAGCGGTGCAGCGCGCGACTGCGACGACCCGGGTAGCATCGCCAGCCACTGAACGACTGCGACAGTCCGGAACCCGCATGCTGACCGCAACGACGCCGCCTCCGACTCTGCCACCGGCACTGAGCCAGCCGATCGCGCTGGCCGTGTTCGACATGGCTGGCACCACGATCGAGGACACGGGCGTGGTCCCGCGCGCCTTCGAGGCCGCGCTGGCCGCGCACGGTCTCACCACCGGTGCGCAGCAGCTCGACGCCGTGCGCGGCGCGGCCAAGCGCGAGGCGATCCGCACTCTGGTGTGTGCCCAGCGCGGCGAGCGCGGACTCGATGCGCTCAGCGCAGCGGTGTACGCGCGCTTCGTCGCCGAACTCGACCAGCGGTTTCGCGCCGGCGGTGCGCGCCCGATCGCCGGTGCGCGCGAGGTATTCGACCTGTTGCGGGCGCGCGGTGTGAGGATCGCGCTGAATACCGGCTTCGACCGCGAGACGCAGCAGCTCGTGCTGGCAGCGGTGGGCTGGCAGGAAGGTGTGGCCGACGCGCTGATCTGCGGCGACGATGTCCCGGCGGGGCGTCCGGCGCCGCACATGATTCACCTCGCGATGCAGCGCACCGGCGTGACCGTGCCGCAGCGCGTGCTCAACGTGGGCGACACGGTGCTCGATCTGCAGACGGCGATCAATGCCGGCTGCGGACTGAGCGTCGGCGTGTGCTCCGGTGCACACTCGCGCGAGCAGTTGCAGCAGGTTGCGCACTCGGCGCTGCTGCAGAGCGTCGCCGACCTGCCGGCGTGGCTGCAGCGCGTGCCGGGTGCGCTCGCCTGATG
>CANGUQ010000540.1 GCA_947456915.1 Betaproteobacteria bacterium | reverse complement strand
CTACCCTGACGGCCCGCCTGCGCGAGCAGCTCGCGCGTGGCCGCGCCGATCTGCGCGAGCGCTACCTCGCCGGCCTGTCGACGCGGCGCATGCTGCACGGTCAGGCCGCCCTCACCGACATGCTGCTGCGAACGGTGTGGGCGCGACTGCGCATGCCAGCGTCGGCAGCGCTGCTGGCGGTCGGCGGCTACGGTCGCGGCGAGCTGTTTCCGTGGTCCGACGTCGATCTGCTGGTCCTGCTGGGCAGCGGCGATGAGCCGGGCATCGATGCCAAGGTCGAAGAGCTGATCGGCACGCTGTGGGACATCGGGATGGAGGTCGGGCACAGCGTGCGCTCGGTTCAGGATTGCATCGAGATCTCGGCGCGCGACGTCACCGTTCAGACCAACCTGCTCGAATCCCGGCTGCTGTGCGGCGCACGCAGCCGTGCCCGTGCACTGCACGAGCAGCTGCGCACACGGCTCGATCCCGTGCGGTTCTGCGAGGCCAAGCTGCTCGAGCAGCAGCAGCGGCACACGCGCTACCAGGAAAGCGCGCACAACCTCGAGCCGAGCATCAAGGAGAGCCCCGGCGGGCTGCGTGACCTGCAGACGATCCTGTGGATGAGCCGGGCGAGCGGCGCCGGCTCCAGCTGGCGCGAGCTCGCGATCAACGGGCTGATCACGCCGGAGGAGGCGCGCTTCATCGCCCGCCACGAGCGTTTCCTGTCCGATCTGCGCATCCGCATCCATCTCGCTGCGGGCCGGCGCGAGGATCGGCTGCTGTTCGACCTGCAGACCCGGCTCGCCGTCGACTACGGCCTGCGCGACACGGCATCGAAACGGGCGAGCGAGCAGCTGATGCAGCGCTACTACCGCACCGCCAGGTCGGTGACGCTGACCAACACGATCCTGCTGCAGAACCTGCTCGCGCGACTGCGGCCCGGCCCGCCCGCGCCGCCAGTGCCGCTCGACGAGCGCTTCCAGGCGCGCAACGAACTGCTCGAGGCACGCAGTCGCGATCTGTACGACCGCGACCCGCACGCCATCCTCGCCACCTTCATCACGCTGCAGCGCCATCCCGAGATCAAGGGCATCGAGGCGCAGACGATGCGCGCGCTGTGGCGCGCCCGCACGCGTATCGACCGGGCGTTTCGCGCCGACGCGCAGAATCGCCAGCAGTTCATGCAGATCCTGCGCGAGCCGCTGGGAGTCGTGCGCGAAGTCCGCCGGTTGCACCTGTACGGCGTATTGCGCCGCTACATCCCCGCGTTCGGGCGCATCTTCGGCCAGATGCAGCACGACCTCTTTCACGTGTACACGGTCGATGAGCACATCCTGCGCGTGCTGCGCAACGTGCGCCGCTTCACCGTGCCGCAGTTCGCGCACGAGTACCCGCTGTGCAGCCGGCTGATCTCGGACTTCCGCGCGCCGGAGCTGCTCTATCTGGCCGCGATCTTTCACGACATCGCCAAGGGCCGTGGCGGCGATCACTCCGAGCTCGGCATGGCCGACGCGCGCCGCTTCTGTCGTGCACACGGCCTGTCGCGAGAGGACACCGAACTCGTCGCATGGCTGGTGGAGATGCACCTCGCGATGTCGGCCACTGCGCAGAAACAGGACCTGACCGATCCGGCGGTGATCGCGGCATTCGCCCGCAAGGTAGGCAACGTTCGGCGCCTGACGGCGCTGTACATCCTGACCGTCGCCGACATCCGCGGCACGAGCCCGAAGGTGTGGAACGGCTGGAAGGCCAAGCTGCTGGAAGACCTGTATCTGGCCGCTCGCCGCTGGCTCGACGGCGGCGCGGTGGACGCGGACTCCAGCCTGCAGCAGCGCCAGCGCGAGGCGCTGGAGAAGCTCGCGCTGCACGGCGTGCCGGCGCAGGCGGAGCGCGCACTGTGGAGCACGCTGGAGACGCCCTATTTCCTGCGCCACGACCCGCAGGAGATCGCCTGGCACGCGCGTGCGCTGCTCA
The DNA here is from genome assembly GCA_947456915.1 of Betaproteobacteria bacterium. GTDB lineage: Bacteria > Pseudomonadota > Gammaproteobacteria > Burkholderiales > CAIKXV01 > CAIKXV01. Next base: position 1,324 of record CANGUQ010000540.1, on the reverse strand, counting down.
ATCGGGTCGACACCGAACAGCCGGTGGTGCGCGCGCGCCCCGCGCCCGGCGGCGGCGGTCTGCAGGTGCTCGTCTACCTGCCCGAGCAGAAGGAACTGTTCGCGCGCCTGTGCGGCTTCTTCGGTCGGCTCGGCCTGTCGATCGTCGATGCGAAGATCAACACCACGCGCCGGCAGTACGCGCTCGACACCTTCACTGTCCTCGATCCGGACGACAGCGCGCGCGAGTACCGCGATCTGATGAACTACGTCGAGCACGAACTGGCCGATGTGCTCGGCCGGCGCTCGCCCCTGCCGGCCGCGGTGCGCGGGCGCGCGAGCCGGCAGTTGCGCAACTTCCCGATCCAGCCCGAGGTCAGCATCCGACCCGACGAGCGCGGCAGCTATCACGTGCTGTCGATCGTCGCCGGCGACCGTCCGGGGCTGCTCTACAGCGTCGCGCGCGTGCTCGTCGACTACGAGATCAGTGTCCACACGGCGCTGATCAACACGCTGGGCGAGCGCGCCGAGGACACGCTGCTGATCAGCGGCGCAGTGCTGTCGAACGAGCGTGCGGTGCTGCGTCTGGAGGCAGATCTGCTGGCGGCGCTGCGGGTGCAGTGAAGGCCGGCGCTGCCGCTGGAGCCGGCAGCCCCTGCTCGAGCCGGTACAGCCAGGCCAGCAGTTCGGCCACTGCCACGTAGAGCTGCGACGGGATACGCTGGTCGAGGTCGACCTGCATCAGCAGTGACACCAGCTCGGGCGACTCGTGCACGTACACACCCGCCTCCCGGGCACGCTCGATGATCGTCTGGGCGACCAGCCCCTGTCCCTTCGCCACGACGCGCGGCGCGGCATCGCCGCGCTGGTAGGCAAGCGCCACCGCCCGTGCCGACGGCCGAGCGCGGCGATCCTCGCTCACGTGCCCGGCGCGAACCGCAGCGCCTCCACCTGCAGACCGGCTGCCGCCAGTGCGTCGAGCAGTTCGGCCCGCCCGGAATGCAGCTTCGCGAGGCCTGCCGCCTCGTCGGCGTCCACCTGCAACTGCACCCGATCGCCGCGCAGCACGATCTGCGCGCGTACCGCGCCGAGCTGCGGCAGGGTGACCTCCAGCTGTGTCGCCCACTCGGCCGCGTCAGTCGCCGCGCCCGGCGACGGTTCGCGCTCGATACGCTCGTGCACGGTCATGCCGAGCTGCATGCCGGGCAGGACCGGACCGGCCCACACGGCCATGCGCTGGTCGAGCGCGCTCAGCTGCTGCTCGATCAGCGGCGCTGCCGCCGGATCGATCCGCGTGGCGAGCGTCGTTGACGCAGCCCCGGCTGGCGCAGCCGGATCGCGGGCCG
>CANGUQ010000539.1 GCA_947456915.1 Betaproteobacteria bacterium | reverse complement strand
TGCACAGCGCAGTGAAGATCTCCGACAGCTGCGCGCGATCGGCGCGCGGGTGCAGGTCGTGCTCGAACGTGGTCTCGCGGCTGATCGACTTCGGTTCGCGAAAGGTAACGACCGGCCGCTCGTCGCGTCCGTGCGCCGCCTCGTGCAGCCAGCGCCCGTAGCTCTGACCGAACCGGGCGATCAGCTGCTGCGGATCGGTCAGCGCCAGTTCGCCGATGCTGCGGATGCCCAGCTGCGCGAGCCGCGCCGCCGCCTTCGGGCCGATGCCGTTGATCCTGTGCGCGGGCAGCGGCCAGATCCGCCCGGCGATCTCGTCGCCGCGCAGCACCGTGATGCCACCGGGCTTGTCCAGTTCCGAGGCGAGCTTGGCCAGCAGCTTGTTCGGCGTCACGCCGAGGGAGCAGGACAATCCCGTTGCATCGCGCACTGCGCGCTGGATTGCCTGCGCCAGCGCGCGTGCCGCGTCCCACTCGGCCTGCACGACCGGTGCGCAGGCCACCGGGGAAGCGACCGGTGCGATCGCCGCCGACGGCCCGGCCGGAACGGACTCGGCGAGTGGCCCGCACAGCGCAGTGCCATCCGCGGGCGCGCCCGCAGCCCTCGCCAGCTGCCTCGCCGGCGCGGTCAGGTCGATGTAGATCTCGTCGATGCCGCGGTCCTCGATCATCGGCGCGAGGGTGCGCACCGCGTCCTTGAACAGGCGCGAGTAGTGCCGGTAGCGTTCGAAATCCGCCGGCAGCAGCAGCGCATCGGGCGCAAGGCGCGCCGCCTTCATCAACCCCATGCCCGAGTGCACGCCCAGCGCGCGCGCCTCGTAGGTCGCGGTGGTGATCACGCCACGGCCGGTGTAGCCGCGCAGACGCGGGAATACGGCAGTCCCGGCCGCGTCCGCCGGATCCCCGCCTTCGGCAGCGCGGCGGCGACCGCCCACCACCACCGGCAGGCCGCGCAGTTGCGGGTGGCGCAGCAGTTCCACCGATGCGTAGAACGCATCCATGTCGAGATGCGCGACGATGCGCCCGCTCATCGCCTCGGTGCGACGCTGCGGACGGGGTCAGCGCCGGGGCAGGCGCGCGTCACGCGAGGCTCGCGCGGGCGCGCGAGCGCGATCATTGCCCGGTCGCGCCGCGGCGGCGTGCGAACAGCCACGGCGCAAGCAGGATGAGGGCGCCGCCGAGGAGGTCCTGCGCGCGCAGTTCGGAGGCGCCCAGCCACCACGAGGAACTGCTCGCGACCAGCACCTCCGAGAGCATGATCAGTGCAGTGAGGTTTGCCGTCAGGCGCGCCGCGCCGTACTGCAGACCGAGGTTGGCAAGCAGGAACAGCACTGACCACAGTGCGAGGGTACCCGGCACGCCGGTGGCGCCGAATGCCGGCCACTGCACTACGCCGCCGGCTGCGAGCAGCGCGCCCGCGCCGAGCGCGAACAGGGCTCCGCCGACGAGCATGGCTACCGTGCGCGAGGCTTCGCTGCAGTGGGCGAGCCCGCGCAGCGCGACGTTGTTGAGCGCGAAGCAGGCCCCCCCGGCGATCGCCAGTGCATCGGTGAGGCTGCGCGGCAGCGGCCAGCCCGTCCCGGGTTCGTGCAGCACGAGCATCGCTCCGCACACGCCGACGGCGATGCGCGCGAGCGCAGCGGTCGTGATCGGCTCGCCCAGCAGAATGCGCGCGAGCACCACCGCCCACACCGGCATCAGATAGAACAGCAGGACCACGCGCACCACGTCGCCGAAGGCCACCGCGCTGTTGAATGCCGCATTGGTCAGGCCGGAGGCGAGCGCGAGCGCGAACAGGCCGGGCGCGGCTCCGAATGCGCGCAGCGTCTGCGGGCGGGCGATCACCACCACCAGCGTGGCTGCGGCATAGATCACGCCGGTGGCCCAGAGCGGATGCACTCCGGCTTCGGCGAGACTGCGAAAGGGCAGCCAGGACAGCCCCCACACGGTGGCGTTGGAGAGCAGTCCGAGCACGGCCAGCGAGGACACTGACTTCATCGACCGAGGGTACCGCGACCCGGGACCGCCGTGGGCAGTACGCGCTCGCCGGGTCGTGAGGCCGGTGCGGTGCGCGCCCGATTCGGCTACAGTGCGCGCCCCGATGAAGCCTCCCCGCGCCCGCGTCGTTTCGCGATGATCGACCTTGCCCGTCTGAGCGGCCTTGCGGTCGAGGTGATGCTGCCGCTGTCACTGCTGGTGGCCGCCGGCGGGCTGTGGTCGCGCTGGTTCCCCGACACCCAGGTCGAGTGGCTGCGCAACCAGCTGTCGCGGCTCACGCTCTACCTGTTCTATCCGGCCATCCTGTGTTCGGTGGCGATGGTCACGCCGATCACCCGCGAGCTGCTCGCCGTGCCGCTGGTGAGCGCACTCGCGGCGATCACCGGCGGCGCCTGTGCGTATCTGCTGTTCTACCGCACGCGGTTCGGGGCGCGCCTGCCGCGGCGCACGCGAGCGGTGCTGGTGATCGGCGCGATGTTCGGCAACACGTTCAACATCGGCGTGCCGGTGCTGCTGTTCCTGCACGGTCCGGAGGCGTTGCGCTTCGCGGTGTTCAACGACATGCTGATGGTGATGCCGCTGGTGTGGAGCCTCGGGGTGTGGATCTGCACCCGGCTGGGCGTGGACGAGCCTGCGCCCGGCACCGTGGCGGCGCACGGCGCGCGCACGCCGGCTGCGGGGCGCCCGAACGTGCTCGCGGTGATGATCTCGATGCCGCCGATCTGGGCCTTCCTCGCCGGAGCGACGATCCAGCAGGCCGGGCTCGCGTGGGAGCCCCTGGTCAATGCGGCGCGGATGATCGGCCAGCCGACGATCCCGGTGATGCTGTTCGTGCTCGGGCTCACCATTCCGTGGCACGCGCTGGTGCCCCGGCGCGAGGTGCTGGCGGCGAGCGCGATCAAGCTCGCGCTGGTGCCGCTCGCCGCCTGGCTGTACGGCCCGCTGCTGTTCGCCGCGCCAGGCGAGGCGCAGTACTCGGCCACCGTCCTCGCATCGGTGCCCGTGATGCTCACGCTGCTGATGCTCGCCGATCGCTTCGACCTCGATGCGCCCGAGGCTGCGCTGTTCATCGGCTGGAGCACGATCCTGTTCTGGCTGGCGCTGCCGGTGCTGCTCGCGCTGGGTGTCGTGCGCTGAATCGTCGCCGCCGCGCGTTGCCCGCGCGCTGCGACTAGAATCGGTGCATGAGTGATGTGACGTCCCCGCCACCGTCGAGTGCCGGCCCGATCGGCCTGGTCGGCCTGGGCCGCATCGGTCGACCGATCGGCGAGCGCCTGCTGCATGCGG
>CANGUQ010000538.1 GCA_947456915.1 Betaproteobacteria bacterium | reverse complement strand
GGGCGCGGCGCCGGGCGCCGGCTTCGTGCTGATGTCCAGCCGCTGCAGCTACGAGCTGGTGCTGAAGGTGAGCGCCGCCGGCATCGGCGCACTGGCGTGCGTGTCGGCGCCGACGGCGCACGCGGTGCGCACGGCCGCGGCCTGCGGCGTGTCGCTGTGGGGCTTCGTGCGCGAGGGCCGGGCCTCGCGCTACGCCTGAGCGCCCCGCCGGGCGCCGCACGATCGCCGCGGCGCGGCAGCGACCCGACCAGCTACCCCTTGGCCCCGCCAGCCCGGGCGGCGAATGCCACGAACGCGTCGATCGCCTCGACCGGCGCGATGCCGTCGCGCTTGAACACGCGCTCGGGCGGGTGCCCGAGCAGCAGCTTCTTCACCGGCAGCTCGAGCTTCTTGCCGGTGAGCGTCCGCGGGATCGCCGCGACAACGTGCACCTCGTCGGGCACGTGCCGGGCCGACAGTCCGGCGCGGATCGCCTGGGCGAGTCGCTGCCGCAGCGCCGCGTCGTCTGGCGTGCCCGGCCGCAGCACGACGAACAGCAGCAGGCACGACGGGCGGCCCAGGTATTCGAGGTCGACGACGAGGCTGTCGAGGATCTCGGGCTGCGCCTCGACCACGCGGTAGAACTCGCTCGTGCCCATCCTGATCCCGGCACGGTTGATCGTGGCGTCCGAGCGGCCATAGAGAATGCCGCCTGTGGCCTGCGGCCGCGGTACCAGCCGCAGCCAGTCGCCGTGCCGCCACACCGGGCCGGTGACCGGGTCGTCGAACAGGTCGAAGTAGCTCTCGCGGTAGCGCGCGCCGTCGGCGTCGTTCCAGAAGAAGAGAGGCATCGACGGAACCGGCCGGGTGCAGACCAGTTCGCCGACCGCGCCGACCACGGCGCGACCGGCATCGTCGAACGCGTGCACCGCGCAACCGAGGTTGCGGCACTGCAGCTCGCCCGCGTACACCGGCAGCGTTGGCAGACCGACCATGAAGCCGCCCGAGATGTCGGTGCCGCCCGACACCGAGGCGAGCCAGACGTCGCGCTTGACGGCGCTGTAGATCCAGGCGAAGCACTCCGGCGCCAGCGGCGAGCCGCTCGACTGGATCGCCTCGAGCGCCGACAGGTCGCAGGTCTCGCGCGGCACCAGGCCCGCCTTCAGCCCGCTGGCGAAGAATGCGGCGCCGGCGCCCATCGTGCGCACCCGGTGCTTCGCGGCGAAACGCCACAGGAACGCCCAGTCTGGGCCGCCGCCCGCCTCGGCCGGCAGGTTCGCGCGGGGTCCGCCAGCGGCGCCGTCGTACAGGCAGGCGGTGGCGCCTGCGAGCAGCCCCAGCAGCTGCAGGTTCCACACGATCCAGCCGGTGGACGACATCCAGAAGAACCGATGGCCGGGCCCGAGGTCGGTGTGCAGCACGGTGGTGACGAGCCCGGCGAGCAGGATGCCGCCGTGACCGTGCACGATCGACTTCGGCAGCCCGGTGGTGCCCGACGAGTAGACGATCCACAGCGGGGCGTCGAACGGCATCGGCACCGGCGCAAGGGGCGCGGGCTCGCGCACCGCCTCGACCCAGCCGAGCGTGCGCAGCGTGCGCGGACCCGCGCCGTCGGGCGCGTCGAATGCCGGCGGCGCGGCACCGGGGTCGAGCACCGGCAGCCACACCAGCGCCTCGAGCGACGGCAGCCGCGCGACGATCTGCGCGAGCGGCTCGCGCCGGTCGTGCGCCCGGCCGCCGAAGCGGTAGCCGTCGCAGGCGATCAGCACCTTGGGGGCGATCTGGGTGAACCGGTCGCCGACCGCCACCGGCCCCATGTCGGGCGAGCACACCGACCACACCGCGCCGATCGAGGCGACCGCGAGGAACGCGAGGACCGTGTGCGGCAGGTTGGGCAGCCAGGCGACGACGCGGTCGCCCGGCTGCACGCCGAGCGCGCGCAGCGAGGCTGCGAACGCGCCGACGTCGCGGCGCAGCGTCGGCCAGTCGACCGCCCCTTCGCCGAGTGCCTCGCTCTCCCACAGCAGGGCCGGACCGGACAGGCCGTCGTGCCGCAGCACCTGGTCGACGAGGTTCAGCCGGACGTCCGGACACCACTGCGCCCCTGGCATCCGGTCGGCAGTCAGCATCCGCGCCGGTGCGCGGTCGGCGCGGATCTCGAACCAGTCCCACACCGCGCGCCAGAAGGCCTCGAGGTCGGTCACCGACCACTGCCACAGGTCCTCGTAGCGCTCGAATCGCAAGCCTCGGGTGTGCGCGAGCCAGTCGGTGAACGAGGTGATGCGGGCCCGCGCGATGCGCTCGGGGTCCGGCGTCCAGAGCGGCGCGTCGGCGGCGGCCGGGGCCGCGGGGTCCGTCACCGGGACACCGCGGGCGTGGCGATCGTCACCGGCGCGAGGGCGCGCTCGACCACCGCAGCGGCAGAGAACAGCTCGTCCTCGCGAAAGCGCCGCCCGACGAGCTGCACGCCGTTCGGCAGCGCGATCGCGGGCAGGCTCAGCGCGTTCACCCACATCACGTTGCGCATCGTGTCGAACAGCGCGCGGGTGGCGGCCTCGTCGAGGAAATGGTCGAAGTCGAGCGGCGGCGCGGTCATGCCAGCCACCGGCGCCAGCACGATCGGGTGCGTCTCCATCCAGAGCGCGACCTCGCGCGCGATCGCGCGGCGCTCGGCGAAGGCGGCGATGTAGCGCTCGACGTCGGTGCCCAGCTCGAACAGGCCGAACATCGCCTCGATGTGCTGCCGGTTGCTCTCGCCGATCATCGTGCGCCAGGTGGGCATCGCTGCGCGCAGCAGCTCGGTGCCGACGAGCGCGGCCCACACCTCGGGCGCGCGTGCGGCCTGCGGGATCGCGGCGTCGACCACCTCGTAGCCGGCCCGCGCCAGCGCTGCCGCCACCGCATCGACGCGGGCGACGATCTCCGGGGCAACCCGCGCGCCGGTCTGCAGCACCATGCGCGCGACCCGCGGCCGCCGGCCGCCTGGAGAGGGATCGCCAGGAGCGGGTTCGCCGAGAGGCGGCCCGTCGCGCACGACCGGCACGGTCGCGGGATCGCCGGGATGCACCCCGGCCAGCGCACGGTAGGCGGCCTCGAGGTCGGCGAGCGTGCGCGCGAACGGCCCGATCGAGTTCATCAGGTCAAGCGTCGGCGGGCCGTCGAAAGGCGGCAGCGACGAAACCCCGGGCACCCGCCCGGCCGAGGGCCGCAGCCCCCAGACGCCGCAGAAGCTCGCCGGCACGCGGATCGAGCCGCCGTAATCGGCCCCCAGGCCGAGCGGGGCGAAGCCCGCGGCGACCGCCG
>CANGUQ010000537.1 GCA_947456915.1 Betaproteobacteria bacterium | reverse complement strand
GAGACCGAGGTCGGCTACCCGGGCGCACCCGCCTCGCGCGCGACCCCAGGCGGCGAGACGGTACGCCGGCTGCTGCGCGCGTACGAGCGCGACGAGGCGTTCCGCGAACTCGGCGCCTCGCGCGCGCTGGGTGCGTTGATGCGCGAACTGCTCGGCGCAGCACCGCTGCTCGCGCAGTCGCACCACAACTGCGTGATGACCAAGATGCCGAGCTACTCGAGCCAGACCAACTGGCATCAGGACGTGCGCTACTGGTCGTACCAGCGCCCCGAGCTCGTCTCGGCGTGGTTCGCGCTGGGCGAGGAGACGCCCGAGAACGGCTGCCTGTCGTTCATTCCCGGCACTCACAGAATGAACTTCCCGCGCGAGCGGCTGGACGACTCGCTGTTCCTGCGCCCCGAGCGCGACGACAACCGCGCGCTGATCGACACTGCGGTCACGCCCGAGCTGCACGCCGGCGATCTGGTGCTGTTCCACTGCCGGGTGTTCCACGCCGCCGGACGCAACGCCACCGCCGAGACCAAGTTCTCGCTCGTCTACACCTATCGTGCCGAGGACAACCTGCCACTGCCCGGCACCAAGTCCGGCTCGCTGCCCGACGTCGCCCTGTAGCCCGCCCGAAAAAGGGGCCTCGAAAAAGGGGCCAGGCCCCTTTTTGTCCTGCCGCTCCGGAAAAAGGGGCCTGGCCCCTTTTTCTGTCGGTCCTGCCGCTCCGCGAAAAGGGGCCTGGCCCCTTTTTTCGTAGTCCGTCCGAAAAAGCGAAAAAGGGGCCTGGCCCCTTTTCGGGGGTGGGCGCGGCGGTGGGGTCAGGGGTAGGTCTCAGCCTGCGCGAGGGGGACTCCGGCGGCATCCTTGTCGGAGAGCACGGGCGCGGCGCCGCGCAGCGGCCAGTCGATCGCGAGCGCGGGGTCGTTCCACAGCAGCGTGCGCTCGTGCTGCGGGGCGTAAACATCGGTGACGAGATACACCACGTCGGCGGGCTCGGTCAGGGCGAGAAAGCCATGGGCGAAACCCGGCGGCACCCACAGCAGACGCGCGTCGTCCTCGGTCATCCGCGTCGCGCAGTGGCGGCCGAAGTGCGGGGAGGAACGGCGCAGGTCGACCACCACGTCGTGCACCGCACCGCGCACCACGCGCACGAGCTTGCCCTGCGCGTGCTCGATCTGATAGTGCAGGCCGCGCAGCACGTTGCGGTGGGAGCGCGAATGGTTTTCCTGCACGAAGGGCGCGGCGATGCCCAGCGCGGCGAACGCGGCGGCGTTCCACGTCTCGCTGAACTGCCCGCGCGTGTCGCGAAACACCCGCGGCTCGAGCAGCAGCACACCGGGCAGCGCTGTCGGACACACCTGCATCTTCAGCGTACCTCGCGTTCGAGCAGATCGAGCAGATAGCGGCCGTAGCCGCTTGCCTGGTGCGGCAGTGCGAGCCGGCGCAGCTGCTCGGCGTCGATGAACTTCATGTGCCAGGCGATCTCCTCCGGGCAGCACACGCGCAGCCCCTGCCGGCGCTCGATCGTCTGGATGAACATGCCTGCTTCCACCAGCGCATCGTGGGTTCCGGTGTCGAGCCACGCGAAACCGCGCCCGAGGGTGCGCACACGCAGCGCTCCCGCGTCCAGATAGCGCCGGATCAGGTCGGTGATCTCCAGTTCGCCGCGCGCCGACGGACGCAGCGTCTTCGCGAGGTCCACCACCTGCTCGTCGAAGAAGTAGAGCCCGGTCACCGCGTAGCGCGAGCGCGGCTGCTCCGGCTTCTCGACGATGCTCACCGCGCGACCCTCGTCGTCGAACTCGATCACGCCGTAGCGCTGCGGATCGCGTACCGCGTAGGCGAACACGGTGGCGCCGCGCTCGGCGCTCACCGCGCGCGCGAGCGTGCCGGCCAGATCGTGGCCGTAGAAGATGTTGTCGCCCAGCACCAGCGCGCAGCGCTCGCCGGCGAGGAACTCCTCGCCGAGCAGGAACGCCTGCGGGAGCCCGTCGGGAGAGGGCTGTACCTTGTAGCGGATCGAGATGCCCCACGCGCTGCCATCGCCCAGCAGTTGCGCGAAGCGCGGCGTGTCCTGCGGCGTGGAAATCAGCAGGATGTCGCGGATGCCCGCCAGCATCAGGGTGGCCAGCGGGTAGTAGATCATCGGCTTGTCGTACACCGGCAGCAGCTGCTTCGACACTGCGAGGGTGGCCGGAAAGAGCCGCGAGCCTGCCCCCCCGGCCAGCACTATGCCCTTCATTGCATCCGCCCTCCGTACTGGCGCTCGATCCATTCGCGGTAGGCGCCGGTGCGGATCGAGTCGACCCACGCCTGATTGTCGAGATACCACCGCACCGTCGCACGCAGCGCGGTTGCAAAGTCGTGCGCAGGCTGCCACCCCAGTTCGCGGCGGATCTTCGATGCATCGATCGCATAGCGGCGGTCGTGGCCCGGTCGGTCGGTCACGTAGCGGATCAGCGACGCGTGCGGCTGGTGCGTCGCCCGCGGGCGCATTTCGTCGAGCAGCGCGCAGATCGCACTCACCACGTCGATATTGGTCCGCTCGCAGTTGCCACCGATGTTGTACACCTCGCCCGGCGTGCCGCGCGCGAGCACGGTGCGGATCGCCGCACAGTGGTCCTCGACGTACAGCCAGTCGCGCACGTTGCGCCCGTCTCCGTACACCGGCAGCGCCTCGCCAGCGAGCGCGTTGAGGATCGTCAGCGGAATCAGCTTCTCCGGGAACTGCAGCGGACCGTAGTTGTTCGAGCAGTTGGTGGTAAGGACCGGCAGCCCGTAGGTGTGGAAGTACGCACGCACGATGTGGTCCGAGGCCGCCTTCGACGCCGCGTACGGGCTGTTCGGTGCGCAGGGGGTAGTCTCGGAGAACGCAGGATCGTGCTCGCCCAGACTGCCGTAGACCTCGTCGGTGGACACGTGCAGGAAGCGGAACGCCGCGCGGCGTTCGGCCGGCAGCGCCGACCAGTAGCCGCGCGCTTCGTCGAGCAGGTTGAAGGTGCCCTCGACGTTGGTCTTGATGAACTCCGCCGGGCTGTCGATCGAGCGGTCGACGTGACTCTCGGCAGCAAAGTGCACGATCGCGCGCGGGGCGTGCTGCGCGAGCAGTGCGCGCACGGCCGCGCGGTCGCCGATGTCGGCGCGCGCGAAGGCGTATGCGGGCAGCGCTGCGACCGGCTGCAGGCTCAGCAGGTTCGCCGCGTAGGTGAGCTTGTCCAGGCACAGCACTGGCTCGCCCTCGCGCGCGAGCCAGCTGCGGATGAAGTTCGCGCCGATGAAGCCGGCACCGCCGGTGACGAT
>CANGUQ010000536.1 GCA_947456915.1 Betaproteobacteria bacterium | reverse complement strand
TGTTTCGCGAAGAGGTCAGTCTGGGCTTCGATGGCAAGACCGACAAGGTAAGCAACGTCTGGCTACCCCAGGGCGCATACACCCTGCGTCTGCTTCGCGAGTACTGGACAGGCTTTCCCGCCGTACGGAGCTTCAGTCTGATTCCCGCAACATCGCTCGCCGGGCGGGTACGCGCGGAGAAGCCGATACGCCGCGTCTTCCGGCTGGGCGATTGCGAGCCGATCCGGATTCTGGCGAGCGCAGGCACCAGCGCCACGGCGCTGAACTGGACGATGACCGACGGCGAAGGTCGTACACGTCGCACCGGCGAATTGCGCATTCCGGCGGGCAGCGACCCACAGGCTTTTCGGTTCACTCCGCCGTGCGATACCCCTGGCAGCGCTGTCGTCTACTTCGCGACACCAGCGCAGCGCGTGACCAACCGGGACATTCATCAGTTTCACTATCAGGTGGTGGACCTGAAGGGTGCGTTGGCCCCGTCACTGGCCCCACCCAGACGCTCGCTGGTGGCGGAGATCGACTTCACTTCGCGGGAGCCCGACTATCGGGTCGGTCCGGCACAGGTGGTGCAGACAGCGGCGGGCAGTTACAGGCAATCCGGTCCCAATGGCTGGCTTGAGCGGCAGCACGGCGATCCGCTGCGTGCCAATCCGCACTGGTTTGCCTATGTCCTCCAGGGACTGCAACCGCAGACCCTGCATCAGGTCGAGATCGACTTTCCGGATGACGCACGCCGCACGTTCGTGATCGCTCTGCGTGAACCTGCAACGACTGGCTATCCAGTTGCCGGGGGTGTCGACTCGGGCGGCGAGTTTCCGCTGTCGAACGCGATGCGCACGCAGTCCCTGCTGTTCTGGCCTGCGAGCAGAGATCCGCGGCTCGTGTTGATGCCGGCCCACGACGGCCAGCCTGCTGCCGCAGCCCGCGCACGGGTCTACCGTATCGACGAGCCGCTCGCGCCGCTGGCGAGGCCGCAGAAGAACCGCCGTCAGTTCGTGAACTGGTACGAGGAGGGCTCGCACTTTCTCGGCACTTTCGGCGCCCCGGGGACCGATCCGGCGCAGAGCCTGATCGCGTCCGAGCGCTGGGCACAGGCCGCTGCGCACATGGGCATCACGATTCTTTCGCCAACGGTGTCGATCTACTCGTTCACGCTCTATCCGTCGCGCTTCCATCGGCACTTCGCCCAACCGTGGGGTACCGACACGCTGCAGCAGATCCTGCTGTCTGCCGAGCGCCACGGCATCGGCGTCATTCCGGACCTGCACCCCAGAGCGGACAACCTCAACTGGGCGTTCATCGACGAGCCGGTACCGAAAACGCATCTGCTCGCTTCGGCTCGCGGGCAGACGGTCGATGACCTGCCACCATTCTTCAACCCGCTGCACCCGGCGAATCAGGACTGGTACGTCGAGATGATCGGGGAACTGGTCGACAACTATCGGGATTCCCCCGCCCTGCGCGGGGTGAGTCTGCGCTTCATGGGGTGGAAAAACCCCACGCTTCACAACTTTCACAGCCTCGACTGGGGTTACGACGACCTGACTGTCGGCCTGTTCGAGAAGGAGACAGGTATCAGCGTACCTGCTGCACGCACCGACCCCGGACGATTCATGGCCCGCCATCGCTGGCTGACCACGGCAGCTCGAGAAAAGTGGATCGCGTGGCGTGCGCAGAAGGTGGCGGCGCTGCTCGTGCGGATACGCGATCGGGTCCGCAAGGCACGTCCAGATCTCGAAGTGTTCGTACCGCTGTTTCCCATCAGCGGCGGCGGTGCAGCCTACTTCTCGGGACGCGACTGGCTGCTCGAGGCGGGATTCGATCACCGTCTGCTGCGTGGCATCGACGGTCTGCACCTGATCGACGCCACTCATCTTTACGGGCGGCGGTGGGGACAACCGATCGATGCACTGCTGCGCGACTACCTGATCCGGCCCGATCGCGGGCCGTTAGGTGCCGGGGCAGCCACGCAGCGCCCTAACCGCTTCCTGTCTACGGCCGTCTACCTCGAGGCGACGGAGGTCGTCGCGACGCCGGCGCAACTCGGCTTCGATGCGCGTGCACGGGCAGGCTGGACCAGCGGGGTGGCCAATCCGCCGGGGCGCCTCTATCTCGAGCGGTTCGCCATCCAGCTTGGACGGCACGATGCGGTAATGCTCGGAGACGGGGGTAACGCCTACACGCTCGGTCAGCCGGAGCTGCGCGAGTTTCTTGCTGAATATCTGCAACTGCCCGCAGAGCCATTTACGCTGCACACGGCTCCTGACGCACGGGCCGCCGTCTGGAGCCGCCGCCAGAACGACGGGACGTACTTCTACGCAGTGAACACTAGCGCCGCACCTCGCCGAGTCGAGGTCCAGTTCTCGGCTGCCGCAGTCGTGGAGCGCATCGCGCTGGGCGAGACTGGAAAAACGACTGGGGCGTTCGCGATCGACCTGCTGCCGTTTCAGCTCAAGGTGTTTCGCACGACATCCGGCGTGGCAGTCACCAGCGTGCGACAGGACTCCGGCAGGTGCCCGGCAGGGAGACGCTTCAGTGCGCCGAAGAGCGATTCGACGAAGCGGGCCGCGATCATTGCGTTGCCGCGCTCGCTGGGATGAATCGTCTCGCAAGACTCCTCGCGGCCAAGCGGCGAGTGCAACACGCATTCGGCGATCAGGACCAGCGACACTGCATTATTGTGCCGACCAACCTCATGAACCTCGCCGCTGGCTGCAGTGCCATCGCGTCATCAGGCTCGCCGGCGATCGGCTGCTCGACTCGTAACACCACGAGTCGCGCGCCATCGTCGCGCACCGGCTCCCGACTAGCATCTGGCACGTCGAAACGGCGATTGGTACCGGCTGCAGCCGGTGCGATTCGATCGATTCCCGGATCGTTCACCGAAATGCCTGGCAACCGGCAGCGAACGCAGGCAGCATACCGTCAGAGCAGCCGAAGACGCAGCGCTGGCGCGAGGAAGATCGACTTGCGATGGCGGCGATCGGCAAACCGATAGACGATCTGACGAAGCAAGCCGGGAAGGTGTACGACGGCTTCGACGAGCAGGACGAGGCTCCACGCACTTCCGCCCGTGCGGTGAGCACGGTACTTCTGCAACGCCGAAGTTCAACCCAGACTCAGATCGGCCTGAGAGACTGATCCTGACGGTCGCCACTGACTGCAGTGAGGTGCGGTTCCCGCTCGACCTCCACCGCCGGCTGCTGCGGACTGAACCGCGGCAGAAACGGTATCCCGGTGCGTTCCCGGTCCTCGATCACCTCGGCAACGATTGCCCCGTCGATGATCG
>CANGUQ010000535.1 GCA_947456915.1 Betaproteobacteria bacterium | reverse complement strand
CGGCTGTACGCTCGGGCCGGCGCCGCCGCGGGCGGCGTCGATCCACGACTTCGGGCTCGCGCCCCGGGAGCCGGCGGGACCGGTGCGCATCAATGCGACGATCGCCGTGCCCGGCGCGGTGGCGCCGCTGTGGCTCGACTCGACCTCGATCATCTACAGGCTCGCCTACGCCGACGGCGGGCAGCTGCGGCTGTATGCGCACAGCCGCTGGGCGGGGCCACCTGCCGAGATGATCACTGCACGCCTGCGCGCGCGTCTCGCCGCCATCGCGCAGCCTGGACTCGCCTCGTCGCGAGACGGCGTGCAGAGCGATTATCTGGTGCGTGTCGAACTCGACGAGTTCAGTCAGGTGTTCGATGCACCCGAGCGGTCGCGCGGTGTGGTTCGGGCACGCGCGACGCTGATTGCCGGCAGCCGGCGCGCGACCCTCGCGCAGCGCGCCTTCGATTCCGAGTCGCCAGCCCCCAGCGCCGATGCCGCGGGCGCGGCGGCTGCGCTCGCCGTCGCGGCGCAGTCGCTCATCGATGCGCTGGTGGACTGGATCGCAGCGACCGTGCCGAGCGCACGCGGATGAGCCTGTCGCGGGGAGTTCCCGCCGCCGGTGCCGCGCTCGTCGCCGCGTGAACCGCACCCCGCCGGATCGTCCCGACCAGCATCGTTCCCCTTCCCCAGCCCAGAGCGATCGTCCTCATGGCCACCCTGTTCGAAAAGATCATCGCGCGCGAGATTCCAGCCGACATCGTCTACGAGGACGATCTCTGTCTGGCGTTTCGCGACATCAACCCGCAGGCGCCGGTACACGTGCTGCTGGTCCCGAAGCGGCCGATCGTGAATCTCGCCGATGCGGTACCCGGCGATCAGCAACTGCTCGGGCATCTGCTGCTCACTGCCGCGAAGGTCGCTCGCCAGCTCGGCGTCGGCGACGCGTTCCGGCTCAATGTCAACAACGGCGCCGGCGCCGGTCAGAGCGTGTTCCATCTGCACCTGCACATACTGGGTGGGCGCACGTTCGCCTGGCCACCGGGCTGATCGCGCGCTCGACCGGCAGGCCGGTCGGCGTCGTTGTGTCAACGAAGCAAAGGAGGACGACAGACATGTCCACATTCAAGGCGGTGCGCGTCAGTCAGGACGCAGGCAAGGCCAGCAGCGCGCTGGTCGATGCCACGCTCGACGAAATCGATGCGGGCGAGGTGGTGATCGCCGCACGCTATTCCAGCATCAACTACAAGGATGCGCTGGCCGTGACGGGGCGCGGACGCATCATGACCCGGTTTCCGTGCATCGCCGGGATCGACGTGGCCGGTGTGGTCGAGGCATCGTCGGATGCGCGGTTCAGGCCCGGCGACGAGGTGTTCGTCCAGGGGTTCGGACTCGGTGTCAGTCACGACGGCGGTTTCTCGGAGCGTGTGCGCGTTCCGGCGGACTGGGTGATCCCGGTACCACCGGGCATGTCGCTGCTCGATGCGGGCACCATCGGCGTGGCGGGCTTCACCGCTGCGCTGGCGATTCATCTCCTCGAGCACAACGGCCTCACCCCGGACAGTGGCAAGGTGCTGGTCAACGGCGCCACCGGCGGTTGCGGGTCGATCGGCATCGACATGCTGGCGCGGCGTGGTTATCACGTGGTCGCGTTCACCGGCAAGGCGGAGTCGCGCGGCTACCTGAAGGACCTGGGCGCGGCCGAGGTGTGGCTGCGCAGCGACGTCGAACTCGGCAGGAAGCCGCTGGAGAAGTCCCAGTTCGCCGGCGCGCTCGACTCGGTCGGCGGCGAGCAGCTGTCCTGGCTCACCCGCTCGATGCAGGAGAACGGAGTGATCGGCGCCTTCGGCAATGCCGGCGGCGCCGATCTGGCGACATCGGTGTTCCCGTTCATCCTGCGCGGGGTGAGACTGATCGGGGTGAACTCCAACGCGCCGATGGCGGTTCGCCAGCAGGTGTGGGCGCGCATCGCCAGCGACCTCAAGCCGCGCAATCTCGCTCGCGTCGGGTTTCCCATCGCCATCGGCCAGGTGATCGAGCATTGCGAACTGTCGATCGCAGGCAGGGTGCAGGGACGGGCGATCGTCCACTATGACTGACCCGGGCTCGCGGTGACGCGCGGCTGCACGGCGCTCGATGCGCGCCGCTGCCGCAGCATCACCGCCGGCACTGCAGGCTGCAGGAGAAGACGATGCGGGCGTACCACCCTGCGCGCGGCTGGCGCGTGATCGCAGTGATCCTCGGCGTCGCGGGCTCGTACGTGGCGCATGCGCAGAGCGGCGCATACCCCGACCGCCCGGTACGCATGGTGGTGCCGTTCGCGCCGGCGGGCGGTACCGACCTGCTGGCGCGGATGATCGCGCAACGGCTGTCCGATGCCCTGGGTCAGCCGGTGGTGGTCGACAACCGGCCGGCGGTGGACGGCGTCGTGGGCACCGAGATCGCTGCGCGTGCCGTGCCCGACGGCCAGACGCTGCTGATGGTGTCGACCAGCCATGCGATCAACGCCGCGCTGGGGCGCAAGCTGCCCTACGACACTCTGGGTGACTTCGCGCCGATCGTGCACACGGCCAACCAGCAACTGATCCTGGTGGTCAACGCGGCCCTGCCGGTACGCTCGGTGAAGGAGCTGATCGCGCTCGCACGCGCGAAGCCCGAACTGCTCAACTACGGGTCGAGTTCGAACGCGACCGCGCTGCCCACCGAGCTGTTCAAGGCGATGACCGCAACGCGCATCCAGCACATTCCCTACAAGGGCTCGGCGCCGATGCTCGCCGATCTGATCGGCGGCCAGATCCAGATGTCGATCGCGGCGGCGATCTCGACGATTCCGCACGTGAAGTCGGGCAAGCTGCGCGCGCTGGCGATCGCGGACGCGCGCCGGTCGAGCGAGTTCCCGGAGCTGCCGACGATCGCCGAGGCAGGCGTGCCGGGCTATCAGGCCACGATCTGGAGCGGGCTGCTCGCGCCCGTGCGCACGCCGGCGTCGATCATCGAGCGGCTGAACCGCGAGGTCGTGCGCATCGTGCAGGCAGCGGAATTTCGCGCGCGCCTGCTCGAACTCGGTGCAGAGTCGGTCGGCAGCACGCCTGCCGAGTGGGGCGCGTTCCTGAAGAGCGAAATCGCCAAGTGGCGCAGGATCGCGCTCGAGGCGAAGATGAGTGCGGACTGAGCGAGGCGGTCGCGCGCGCGCGATGGTGCGCGTTCAGGGCAGGCGCATGCCCAGAGCCTGCGCCTGTCTGCGCTCGAACTGCCTGCAGCGCTCGTCGTGCTGCTGGCCGAGGATGCCGCCGCGCACCGTGCCCGGCTCGG
>CANGUQ010000534.1 GCA_947456915.1 Betaproteobacteria bacterium | reverse complement strand
GACATTTCTTGTCTTTTCTATACCGTCACGACTTGATCCGGTGTGACGGTAGAAATTTCGGGGACCCTAGCCACTCAGGATCTACCGCCAGAACTACCGTCAATCTGAACCACATCCCCCCGATAGTCCCCGATAGATCTCGACAGACCTATATCTATACAGATCAACAACTTAAGACATTTTATCGACTGTCTTCGATAGTCCTCGAAAGACGCCGAATCATTCCCACTCAATCGTCGCCGGCGGCTTCCCGGAAATGTCGTACACCACCCGATTGATCCCCCGCACCTCATTGATGATCCTGTTGGACACCCGTCCAAGAAGCTCATGCGGCAGATGCGCCCAATGCGCCGTCATGAAGTCCTGCGTCTGCACCGCGCGCAACGCGACCACATACTCATAGGTCCGCCCATCCCCCATCACGCCGACGGCCTTCACCGGCAGGAACACGGCGAACGCCTGGCTGGTCAGGTCGTACCAGCTCTTGCCTTCATGCGAGGTCTTGCGCAGTTCCTCGATGAAGATCGCATCCGCCCGCCGCAGCAGGTCGGCGTACTCGGCCTTCACTTCGCCGAGGATGCGCACGCCCAGTCCGGGGCCGGGGAACGGGTGGCGGAACACCATCTCGCGCGGCAGGCCCAGGGCGATGCCGAGCTGGCGCACTTCGTCCTTGAACAGGTCGCGTAGCGGTTCGAGCAGTTTCAGGTGCAGCGTGTCGGGCAGGCCACCGACGTTATGGTGACTCTTGATCGTTGTCGCCTTCTTCGCGCCTTTTCCACCACGCGCGCCTGCGGACTCGATCACATCCGGATAGATCGTCCCCTGCGCGAGCCACTTCGCATTCGGCAGCTTCGCAGCCTCTTCCTGGAACACGTGCACGAACTCGCGGCCGATGATCTTGCGCTTGGCTTCGGGGTCGGCCACTGCGGCGAGTGCGCCGAGGAAGCGATCATGCGCGTCAACGCGGATCACCTTCACGCCGAGGTGTGCGTTGAGCGTCTCCATCACCTGGTCGCCCTCGCCCAGCCGCAGCAGGCCCGTGTCGACGAAGATGCAGGTGAGCTGGTCGCCGATCGCGCGGTGGATGAGTGCTGCGGCCACCGCCGAGTCGACGCCGCCGGAGAGTCCGAGGATCACCTCCTCGCGCCCGACCTGTGCGCGCACGCGCTCGGCGGCCTCGGCGGCGTAGTCGTGCATCACCCAGTCCGGGCTGCACTCGCAGATGTCGATGACGAAGCGCTGCAGGATCTTCGCGCCCTGGATCGTGTGGGTGACCTCGGGGTGGAACTGCACGCCGTAGAAGTTGCGCGCCTCATCGGCCATGCCGGCGATCGGGCAGCTCTCGGTGGAGGCCATCAGCTTGAAGCCGGGCGGCAGTGCGGTGACCTTGTCGCCGTGGCTCATCCACACCTGCAGCAGGCCGTGGCCCTCGGCGTTGCGTGAGTCCTCGATGCCGTCGAGCAGCCAGGTGTGGCCGCGCGCGCGCACCTGCGCGTAGCCGAACTCGCGCGTGGTGCCCGCCTCGACGGCGCCGCCCAGTTGCTGCGCCATCGTCTGCATGCCGTAGCAGATGCCCAGCACCGGCACGCCCAGGTCGAACACCGCATCGGGGGCGCGGTCGGTGGACTCTTCGTACGCCGACATGTGGCTGCCGGAGAGGATGATCCCCTTGGGTGCGATCGCGCGCAGCTTCGCCTCGGGCAGATCGCACGGGTGCACCTCGCAGTACACGTTCGCCTCGCGCACGCGACGCGCGATCAGTTGCGTGACCTGCGAGCCGAAGTCGAGGATCAGGATGCAGTCATGGTTCAGGCGGGCCTGGTCGGACATCGTGGGAGACCCGTCACTCGACACGGTAATTCGGCGCTTCCTTCACGATCTGCACGTCGTGCACGTGCGATTCGCGCACGCCCGCCGCGGTGATCTCGACGAACTGCGCCTTGACGTTCATCTCCGCGATCGTCTCGCAGCCCAGGTAGCCCATGCTCGCGCGCAGTCCGCCCATCAGCTGCTGCACGACTACTAGCGCGCTGCCCTTGTACGGCACGCGGCCCTCGACACCTTCGGGCACCAGCTTCTCGATGCCGTCTTCGACGTCCTGGAAGTAGCGGTCCGACGAGCCCTGCTGCATCGCGCCGAGCGACCCCATGCCGCGATACGACTTGTACGAGCGGCCCTGATACAGCTCGATCTCGCCCGGCGCCTCGTCGGTGCCGGCGAACAGGCCACCGAGCATCACCGTGCTCGCGCCGGCGGCGAGCGCCTTGGCGATGTCGCCCGAGTAGCGGATGCCGCCATCGCCGATCACCGGCACGCCGCGCGGGCGCAGCGCTTCGGAGACATTCATGATCGCGGTGATCTGCGGCACGCCCACACCGGCGACGATGCGCGTGGTGCAGATCGATCCGGGACCGATGCCGACCTTCACCGCGTCCGCACCGGCATCGGCCAGTGCCAGACCGCCGGCCGCGGTGGCGACGTTGCCGCCGATCACCTGCACGCCGGGGAAGGTGCTCTTCACCCACTTCACCATGTCGAGTACGCCCTGCGCGTGGCCGTGCGCGGTGTCCACCACCAGCACGTCCACGCCGGCTTCGACCAGCAGCGCGGCGCGCTCGCGCGTGCCCTCGCCCACGCCGATCGCAGCGCCGACCTGCAGGCGATCCTGCACGTCCTTGCTCGCGAGCGGGTGCTCGACCGACTTGGTGATGTCCTTCACCGTGATCAGGCCGCGCAGGTTGAACTTGTCATCGACCACCAGCACGCGCTCTAGGCGATGCTTGTGCATCAGCGCCTTGGCTTCCTCGCGGCTCGCGCCCTCGCGCACGGTGACCAGGCGATCGCGCGGGGTCATGATCGCGCGCACCGGTTGATCCAGGCGCGTCTCGAAGCGCAGGTCGCGGTTGGTGACGATGCCCACCACGCGGCTGCCTTCGACCACCGGCAGGCCGGAGATCCTGTGCTGGCGGGTGAGCGCCATCACCTCGCCGACGGTCATCTCCGGCGGGATGGTGATCGGGTCCTTCACCACGCCGGACTCGAAGCGTTTGACCTTGGCCACCTGCGTGGCCTGGTCGCGCGGCGACATGTTCTTGTGCACGATGCCGATGCCACCGGCCTGGGCGAGCGCGATGGCCAGCCGCGCCTCGGTCACGGTGTCCATCGCGGCGGAGACCACCGGGACGTTCAACCGCAGGTTGCGCGTCAGCTGCGTTGACAGGCTGACTTCGCGAGGCAGGACAGTGGAATGGGCGGGCAGGAGCGAAACGTCGTCGAAGGTGAGCGCGCGTT
>CANGUQ010000533.1 GCA_947456915.1 Betaproteobacteria bacterium | reverse complement strand
CCGCAGGTCTCGGCCATCGGCCTGGGCTGCATGGGCATGTCGATCTCCTACGGCACGCCCGACGATGCAGAGTCGATCGCCACGATGCACCGCGCCTTCGACCTCGGCTGCAACCTGCTGGTCACCTCCGACGCGTACGGCAACGGCGTCAACGAGGAACTGGTCGCGAAGGCGATCAAGGGCCGGCGCAAGGATGCGATCGTCTGCACCAAGTTCGGCAACCTGATGGGTGGGGGTGGGGTGAACGGCCGGCCGGAGTACGCGATCGAGGCCTGCGAGAAGAGCCTGAAGCGCCTGGGCATCGACGAGATAGACATCTACGGCCTGCACCGGGTCGATCCGAACGTGCCGATCGAGGAAACCGTGGGCGCGATGAAGCGGCTGCAGGAGCAGGGCAAGGTGCGCTACCTGGTCCTGTCCGAAGCCGGCCCGGACACGCTGCGCAAGGCGATGAAGGCGGCGACGATCGACATGGTCGAGACCGAGTATTCGCTCTGGTCGCGCGATGCCGAGAACGGCCTGATCGCGGCCTGCAAGGAACTCGGCGTGGGCTACATGGCATACGCGCCGCTCGGCCGCGGGTTCCTGTCGGCGAAGATCAAGTCGCTCGACGCATTGATCGAGAAGGACCGGCGCCGGCAGCATCCGCGCTACCTGCCGGAGAATGTCGCGAAGAACGTCGCGCTGCTCGCCCCGCTGGAGCGCATCGCCGCGGAGCGCAAGGCGACCCCGTCGCAGGTCGCGATCGCCTGGGTGATGGCGCAGGGCGAGTTCATCGTGCCGATCCCGGGCACCAAGCGCCGCACCTTCCTCGAGGAGAACCTCGGCGCCGCCGAGATCACGCTGACGGCTGGCGAGATCGCGACGCTGTCGGAGACCTTCTCGCCGGCGGCGATCGCCGGCACGCGCTACCCCGAGGCCCAGCTGAAGGGCGTGCTGGTCTGAAGCGAGGTTCACCATGTCCGGACTCGAAGCAGGCCTCAAGGGATCGCTTTCCTGGGAAGTGACCGAAGACCTGTGCATGACGCGCGGCGTCGTGCCGGTGTTCTCGACGCCGTCGATGGTGCTGCTGGTCGAACGGGCAGCGATCCACACCATCGAACCCTACCTGTCGGCGCAGCAGCGGACGCTCGGAACCTCGGTGGAGATACGCCACCTGGCGCCGTCGTTCCCGGCACAGCGGGTACGGGCGGAGGTCGAAGTGCTGGCCGTCGACCGGCGCCGGCTGTCGTTCCGCTTCGAGGTGTTCGACGAAGTCGAGAAGGTGGGCGAAGGCACCCACACCCGCGTCATCGTCGATCCGGACAAGTACGACGAGCGGGTGAAGGCGAAGCTCGAGGCACTGAAGCAGTGATGCCCGCGCCGTGCGCGCGTGGCATGGACGCTTGCGCAGGCATCAGCCCCTGAAAGGCCTCCGAACGAAGCACGCGGCGATCGCCGTGCTGCTTTCGACGACCGCGCTGCTTGCAGGCTGCCCGATGCGGGAGACGGTCGGGTCGGAAACCCCGCCCGCCGCCTTCGGCACGCTCCGCACGCGCATCGGCTGTCCACAACTGTCCGGCGTCTATGCCTGGCCGCCCGTCGATGGCCGCGCGTTCGGATACCGCGAGAATGGCTCGCGCGCCGAAGGCTACACCGGCGGCTTCCTCCTGCTTGCGATGGGACCCGATGCCCTGCTCTGGATACTTCCGCCCGACACGAAGGCACGGCGCGTCACGCTGAAGGGACGCGTGCCCGGCCCGGGTTTCGATGCGCTGCTGCGCCGGCATCCTGACGGATGGGAACCGAAGTTCCATGGCTTCGACTGCAGCCAGGGGTGGATGCGCCTCGCGCGCGACTACAACGCCGGCATACAGACCGCCGGAGGCGGCACCGAGGAAGCACGGTTGACGATCACCGACGACGGCGCGCTGATCGTCGGCCAGAAGGTCGTGATGCCGCAGCCCGCGGCGACGGTCGGCTGGGGGGACGTCACCTTCTTTTCGATTCCCCGGGGAGACCGTATCGTATGGACCTGGGCGAAACTTGCCCGGGCCGGCGCGTCAGGCGACGCCTTTCCGGCCGATGCCGTGCTGCGCAGCCTTCCGAAGCATCGCTGACGCACGCCCCCTCGGTAGATGATCGAACGACGCGCGAGACCCGCCGTGAAGAATACCCGCCCTTGCCCCGCACCTGCCGTCGTGGCCGGCCTCGCCACGCTCCTGCTGTCCGCCTGCTCGACCCTGCAGCCTGGCGCAGCCCAGGTCGAAGCCTCGCGCGACCGGCAGGTGTACTGCGCGCGCCTGGTGCCTCCGGCCACTGGCAGGATGTCATCGCGCACAGCGGACGCAGACGTGCCCGCGGCGGTGCTTTCCCGCCTGCCCTATTCGCCGCGGGCGATGGAGACCGCACGCATCATCGGCGTGCTGCCTGCACTGGCCGGCCTGGCGGCGCCAGACAGCCGCGGCGGCACGGCCGCAAGCGACGACCTGGCGTCGATAGCCGCACGGCTCGCCGACCTGCGCGCGCGCCAGCAGGTGCTCGCGCGCATCTCGCTCGCCAGCCTAGAAGTGTCGTCGGTCCTCGCTGAACTTGATTGCGAGGGCGAGCGCAACGACCAGCTGCGCGACCGGCTGCAGCGCATCGAGGACGACCGCCTGCGCCGGCATACGCTCGGCGGCATCATCGTCGGCGCGCTCACCGCCATCGCCGGCGGCACGCTGTCGCTCGCCTCGCGCGCCAATGCTGCCGATGTCGCGGCGATCCTCGGCGGCGCAACCGAGACAGGCATCGGCCTGTCGGCGCTCGGTGGCGCCCAGTCGGCGCGCTTCGAGCATCCGCGCAACCCGCTCGGGGCGCTGTGGAGCGGATCGACTGATGCCGCCGCCGTCTTCCCGCCGAGCGTCTGGCAGTACCTGAACTCGCCGAGTTCGCGCGCAGGGAATCTGACCAACCGCGACCTGCTGATCGAGCAGTGGAAGATGCCGGAGCGGCTCGGCATCCCGGGCTCGCAGGACGCAGAACGGCGCGCAACGCTGCTGTTCGGCAGCGGCGGCACCTACACCCTGCCCGACCTGCAGGTGCGCGACGCGATGCTCGACATGCTCGAGGCGCGCGTCGCACTGTTCAACCAGAACATCGCCGACCTGCTGCGCGAGGTGATCTTCGCGGGCAGCGGCGACGACTGAGGCAATCCCCGGGAAGCGGGATGCGCCGGCTGCCGCCTTCAGCGTCCCTCGAACCCCGGCTTGCGCTTCTCGATGAAGGCGGCCATGCCTTCCTTCTGGTCGAAGCTCGCGAACGAGAGCTGGAT
>CANGUQ010000532.1 GCA_947456915.1 Betaproteobacteria bacterium | reverse complement strand
TCGGGCCCGAGGCTGCAGTGGGCGAGGACACGGCCGAGCGCGAGGCCGAGGCACGGAGCAAGCTGGAGGCCGACCGTACCCGGCTCGTCGGCCTCGAGGCGCGCTGGGAAGAGGAGAAGGGTCTGGTCGCGCAGATTCTCGACATCCGCGCGCGCCTGCGCGGAGAGGTGGGCAAGGTCGAGGGCACGGCGAGTGTCGAGGAGCAGAAGGCCGATGCCGCCGCGCTGGACGTGAAGATCGACGCGGCCCCGGCGGCACCGGCGCCCGCGGCCGCCGAGGGCGAGGAGCGCGAAGCCCTGCTCGCGCAGCTGAGGACGCTGCAGGGCCAGCTCAGGACGCTGCAGGGCGAGCGCCCGTTGATCCTGCCCACCGTCGATCATCAGGCCGTTGCTTCGGTGGTCGAGGACTGGACCGGCATCCCGGTCGGCCGGATGGTGTCCAACGAGATCGAGTCGGTGCTCAAGCTCGCCGACACGCTGTCGGCGCGGATCATCGGTCAGCGGCACGCGCTGGACATGATCGCCAAGCGCATCCAGACCTCCCGCGCCAGGCTCGACAACCCCAACAAGCCGATCGGGGTGTTCATGCTGGCGGGGACCTCGGGGGTGGGCAAGACCGAGACCGCGCTGGCGCTGGCCGAGGCGCTCTACGGCGGTGAGCAGAACCTGATCACCATCAACATGAGCGAGTACCAGGAGGCGCACACGGTGTCCTCGCTCAAGGGGGCGCCTCCGGGCTACGTCGGCTACGGCGAGGGCGGCGTGCTGACCGAGGCGGTGCGGCGCAAGCCCTACAGCGTCGTGCTGCTCGACGAGGTCGAGAAGGCGCACCCGGACGTGCACGAGATCTTCTTCCAGGTGTTCGACAAGGGCTGGATGGAGGACGGCGAGGGCCGGGTGATCGACTTCAAGAACACCCTTATCCTGCTCACGACCAATGCCGGCACCGACCTGATCGCGAATCTGTGCAAGGACCCGGATCTGATGCCCGATCCCGAGGGTATGGCGAAGGCACTGCGCGAGCCGCTGCTGAAGGTGTTCCCGCCCGCACTGCTCGGCCGGCTGGTGGTGATCCCGTACTACCCGCTCTCCGACGAGATGATCGGTGCGATCGTTCGCCTGCAGCTCGGCCGGATCCAGAGGCGCATCCGCGAGAATCACAAGCTCCCGTTCAGCTACGACGACGACGTGGTGAAGCTCATCGCCAGTCGCTGCACCGAACTGGAAAGCGGCGGGCGGATGATCGACGCGATCCTGACCAATACCATCCTGCCGAAGATCAGCGAGGAGTTTCTCACGCGCATGATGACTGGCGCGGCCGCGTGCAGGGTGCACATCTCGGTCGGGGATGGGGATTTCCGTTACGAGTTCGACTGAAGCAGGTCATTGCTGATCGCAGTCCGGACCGGGCGGCGGCAAGCAGTGTCTCCTCGCGAGGATGGTGATTCACGATGGCACAGACCTTGTCGAAGGAAATGTCGCTGGGCGAGGCGTTCGCGTTCGCCCAGGGACTGCAGCGGGAGATGCGTATCGCCGAGGCTGGCGCCATCTACCGTGCGATCCTTCGGGTGCAGCCCGACCACCCCGGCACGTTGATGTGTTTCGGCGTCATGTCCCACATTGCTGGAGAGCGCGAGGCGGGGGAGGCGCTGGTGCGGCGCGCGCTCGAGATCGATCCGTCGTTCGTCAGTGCCCACGTCAACCTCGGCAATCTGCTGCGCGAGCAGCGGCGCAACGCCGAGGCGCAGGCGTGCTACGAGCGCGCGCTCGCACTGGCGCCCGGCAATGCGGATGCGCTCTGCAACCTTGGCAGTGTCCACAACGAACGCCGGGAGTTCGCGCAGGCTCTGGCGTCGTTCGAACACGCGCTCGCGGTGAATCCGGAGCACGCGGAGGCGCTGCACAACATGGGAAACGCGCTGCGTGCCGTGGGTCGCATCGACGAGGCGACTGTCGCATACCGGCGCGCGGGCGAACTCGGCGGCAGTCTGGCGCAGGATCAGGTTCGTGCCGGCTTCGCGACGCTGTCGGTCGGCGCACTGGACCAGGCGACCGCGTTCTTCGAGCGTGCGATCGCTCTGGACGATGGCTGCGTGGACGCGTTGCGCGGCCTTGCCCGCGCGCACACGCTCGGCGGTCGGCGCGACCAGGCGCTCAAGACCTACGCGACATGGTTGAGGCATGTGCCGGGCGATCCGGTGGCTTCGCACATGATCGAGGCGCTGACGGCAGAAAGTGGGGCGACGAGGGCCTCGGACGCGTATGTCCGGAAGACGTTCGACGACTTCTCGGCAAGTTTCGACCAGGTGCTCGAAGACCTCGAGTACCGCGCGCCGAGCCTGGTGGCGGAGGCGGTCGCGCGCGCGTGCGGCGCGGCTGCAGGCTCGCTGGACGTGCTCGATGCCGGGTGTGGCACGGGGCTCGTCGCGCTGCAGATTCACCCCTGCGCGAGGCGGCTGGTCGGCGTCGATCTTTCGCGCGGGATGCTCGAGAAGGCGAAGGAGCGCGATCTGTACGACGCCCTGTACGAAGCCGAACTGGTCAGCTACATTGGTGAGTCACGTGCGTGCTGGGACGTGATCACCTGTGCTGACACGTTGTGCTATTTCGGTGATCTGAGCGGCTTTGCCGAGGCGGCGCTGAGGGCCCTGCGGCCCGGTGGGATTGCCGTCTTCACCGTAGAGAACAGCGAGGCCGTGGAACGGTACCGGATCGAAGCGCATGGCCGCTTCAGTCACGCGCGGGCCTACGTGGAACGCACCCTGGTCGAGGCAGGATTCCGCGCGCCGCTGTTGGAGCAGGTAGTGCTGCGGCTGGAGCGCGCGGAACCCGTGAACGGTCTGCTCGTCACCGCGGCCCGCCCGGAGAACGAATGAGCAAAGGACGGTCATGGCCACGCTAGGACAAGGTCACGAAGCTGAAATCATCACCTCCCTGGGCGCAGACGTGCTGCTGCTGACCGAGTTTCGCGGTCGCGAGCACCTGGGCAGACTTTCGGAGTACACGGTTACCGCAATCAGTCAGCGCGGGGATATCGCAGCCGACGAACTGCTGGGCAAGAACGTCACGGTACGGATGACGATGGGCGCGGGGCAGCGCTATTTCAACGGCTTCGTCACGTCGCTCAGTCTGCTGGACATATTCACGCACGCGGCATTCAAGGAACGGCGCATGTACGCGTACACGCTGCAGTTCCGGCCGTGGCTGTGGATGCTCGCGCGAAGCAGTGACTGCCGGGCGTTTCAGGACCTGTCGATACCCAAGATCGTCGAACGCACGCTTGCGACCTACGGCGGCAAGGTCGAGGGG
>CANGUQ010000531.1 GCA_947456915.1 Betaproteobacteria bacterium | reverse complement strand
GGTGCGCGTGCTGCCGGTCCTGCCGCTTCTCGCGTAACATTGCCGCGTTCGCGAACGCATGGCGTCGACCCGTCGAGAGGCACGCGCCATCGCCGGACGACGCGAGGATCGCCGCAGTGATGCCGCCGCCGCAGAGCGCGCGCACCATCTGCCGGTGGGAGGAGATGCGATGAGGGTGTGCGCTGCACGGCAGCGACGCGAGGTTCGGTCCGGGATCGGCAGGCAAGGCCGCACCGGAGGGCGTGCGGCCATGATGACTGCACTGCTGTGCGCCGCAGTGATCGTCGCCGCGGCGCCGGTCGATGCCGCCGCGGAAGCGTATCCGGCGCGCTCGGTGCGGCTGGTGGTGACCTTTCCGCCGGGCGGGGCCGTCGATCTGGTGGGCCGCATCCTCGCCCAGAAGCTCGCCGAGCTGCTCGGCCAGTCGGTGCTGGTCGACAACCGGCCCGGCGGAGGCCAGATCATCGGCTCGGAGATCGTGGCGCGCTCCGCCGCGGATGGCTACACCCTGCTGCTGCCGTCGATCACCCACGCGATCAATCCGGCGCTGCACGCGCGCCTGCCCTACGACACGTTGCGCGACTTTGCACCGATCTCGCTCGCCGCCGCTTCGCCGCAGCTGCTGGTTGCGCATCCGGCGCTGCCGGCGCGCAGCGTGCAGGAGCTCATCGCGCTCGCGCGCGCGAAACCCGGTCAGATCAACTACGCCTCTTCCGGAAACGGGTCGGGCGGACACCTGGCGATGGAGCTGTTCCGTTCGATCAGCGGCATCGCCCTCACCCACGTGCCGTACAAGGGCGCCGGTCCGGCCGTCGTCGACGTGGTCGCAGGCCAGGTGCAGCTGATGTTCACCAGCCCGCTCGCGGTCAGTCAGCAGATCAGGACCGGCAAGCTCGTCGCTCTCGGCATCGCCAGCGCGCAGCGCAGCAGCGCGTGGCCGGACCTGCCGACGATCGCCGAGTCGGGCGTGCGCGGCTACTCGGCGAGCCTGTGGTACGGGCTGCTTGCCCCGGCACGCACACCGGAGCCTGCCCTGCGTGTGCTGGAAGCCGCTGCAGTCAAGGCAGTACGTGCGCCGGAGGTACGCGAGCGGCTGCTCGCGCAGGCGGTCGACCCGGTCGGCAGCAGTGCGCGCGAGTTCGACGCGTTCCTGCGCGAGGAGCTGAAGAAATGGGCGTCCGTCATCCGCAATGCCGGCATACGGCTCGACTGAGCACGCGCGCGCCATGAGCACACTCGACCTTCCGGACGATCCCGCTGCGATGTTCGACCGCCTGTGCGCGCTCGGACTCACCGACGGACTGCCGGTGATCCCGCCGCAGCCGGCCTGCGTCGAGGCGATGACAGCGGCTGGTGGCTGGCCCGCCGCGCACGTGCTGGGCACGGTGCCGCCGCTGGGCAGCGCCGCCACGGTGGAGAAGCTCGCGGTCAATGCGGTGATGGCAGGCTGCCGCCCGGAGTACTTCCCGGTGGTGATCGCGGCCATGCGCGCCCTGCTCGACCCGCGCTACAACCTGCTCGCCGTGCAGACAACCACCAACCCGGTGACACCGGCCCTGCTGGTGAACGGACCGATCCGCACGAGCATAGGCCTCGCCTGCGGGCGCGGCTGCCTCGGCAACGGCTTTCGCGCGAATGCGACCATCGGCCGGGCGATCAAGCTCGCCCTGCTCAATCTCGGCGGCTGCATCCCGGGCGAAGTGAGCAAGGCCACGCACGGGTATCCGGGCCGCTATGCGTTCTGTTTCGGCGAACTGGAGGAAGACAGTCCATGGACGCCGTGGCACGTCGACTGCGGCCTGCCGGCGCAACGCAGCGCGGTCACCGTGGTCGCGCCGCAGGGCACGCAGAGCGTCTACGCCTGCTTCCTGCGCGCACCGAGCATCCTGCACATGCTGGCCGACGCGATGCGCTGCTACGGGCACAACGGCTACCGGCGCAGCACCGGCAACCCGGTGGTCGTGCTCGCCCCCGGGCACGCACGCATCCTCGCCGCTCAGGGATGGGACAAGCCGCGCATCCAGCGCGAGTTGTGGCACGACACGCACATCCCGTTGTCGCAGATGAACAGCGAGCCCCAGCTGTCGACGTCGGCCTACGATCTGCGCACCGACCGGACCGGTTCGGTCGCCCTGTGCGCGCGTCCGGAGGACATCGTCGTGGTGGTGGCTGGCGGGCCCGAGGCGTATCACCTGACCTATCTGCCCAGCTTTTCCAGCAGCGAACTGGTGACGATGCCGGTGGAATCCGGCCCCGCGTCCTGACGCCCGACTTCCCGGAGGTGCCGATGCTCATCCTCGACCCGCGCAATCCCGACCCTGCCGCGCCCTCGCGCCTGCCGGCGCTGCATGCACTGCCCGGCACGCGACTGGCATGGCTCGACAACGGCTGGGGCAGCATGCAGCGGTTGCGCGAGACGCTCACGCCGCACTTCGCCGCCGCGGGCATCGTGCTCGCGGCCCCGCAGCCGGTGCCACGCAACCACGGCGCACCGCAGGCACTGCTCGATCAGGTCGCGCGCGACAGCGACGCGGCGATCGTCGGGCTGGCCAACTGAGGTTCGTGCACGTCGTGGAGTCTCCACGACACGATGGAACTGATCCGGCGCGGCGTGCCGGCGCTGGCGCTCACGACCAGCCAGTTCGCGGGCCTCGCGCAGGTCATGCTCCGCGCGCAGCGCATGCCCTCCTCGGCAGCTTTGATCATCGACGGCAATCCGGAGTTCTTCGATGATCAGGCGTTCGCGCAGATCGGACCCGAGCTCGCGAAGCGGGTCCTCGACCTCCTCACCGGCAGCGTCCGGCGTGCCGGCGCCTGAACACCTGCGACACTGGAGCAGCTCGATGAACACGCCCCCCCTCACCCGCGCCGGAGGCGCAGCGGCGACCGACGACGACGGCGACTACGCCGTGTACTGGCCGCGCAGCCCGCGCCAGGTCGCGCGCACCGCGCTTGCGCCGCGTCTGGACACGCTCGACGGCAGGACGATCGCGTTAGTCTGGGACTACATGTTCCGCGGCGACGAGATCTTCACCCTGCTGGAGGAAGGCATCCGCCGCCGCTTTCCGCGCGCGCGTTTCGTCAACTGGCGCGAATTCGGCAACACCCACGGCAGCGAGGAGCACGCCGTGGTGGCCGCACTGCCGCGGCGGCTGCGCGAACTCGGAGTCGACGCCGCCATCAGCGGCATGGGCTGTTGAGGCAGCTGCACGCCCGCCGTGCTGCGGGCGAGCGCTGCGATCGAGGCGGCGGGCTGCGCCTCGTCGTCGCTGATCTGCACCGGCTTCATGACCGCTGCAGCCAGCACGGCGATCGGTC
>CANGUQ010000530.1 GCA_947456915.1 Betaproteobacteria bacterium | reverse complement strand
GCTTGACCTTGTCCATCGCGGCCTTGTCGGTTCTGGCCGCGCTCAAGGTGCTCTGCGCCGCGAGCCACCAACTCAGCCCCGATTGCGTGTCCGGGTTGGTGGACGCGCGGTCTACACCGATTCCGGATTCAACCTCCTCGTTCCGGGATCCTGCACCGCCGGCGATACGTTCACCGAGCAGGCCGAAGTCGTAGTTGCATTTCTCCTTCGGGAACGGCTCGAGCCCGAGCGCCTCTGCGCATTCCCGGGCCTTGACAGGTGTGTTGTCGACTTCGCTGTGGATTTCGTCGAGGAGGCATCCATGCTGTCACTGCATCTTCCAGCCGACCTGATTCGTGCGGCCGGTCGGCTCGGCATCGCACTGGAGGTCACGCTTTTTCGCACCAGTGCTGCCGGAGACAGGCTGGTTCGCGACGTTCCATGACCGGGTGTTGCAGCAGACTCGCCGCGCGCGCCGCATCCAGCGGCTGTGAAGCGGGGTCAGGGCGGGCTGATCAGCGGTTACCGTTTCGAAAAGTAGTGCACGCCGGGAAGTCCTTCGAAGTCCACATCCTGCGTCCACAGCTCTGCGTTCGCACGCCGTGCAGTTACGAAGACGACGCTGTCTGCGAGCGGAAGGCGATGCCTCGCGCCGGCCACAGCCGCCTCCAGCGCGAGCGAGGCATCGAGGTCGACCACCCGGCCCTGCTGCATCAACCCGACGCAGCGCAGCGCTGCGCCTTCGTCACGCTGCTGCAGCACGCGATCGAACCAGCGTACAACGAAAAGCTATCGAAGCGAGTCGTGCCTTCCTCGTACGAGGGTCGACGGTCTCATGTCCGTACCCCTCCCGCCACATCAGAAACGGCCGGTTCAAGGCCGAAACTTGCCTGGAACGCGTCCGGCCCGCGCTTCCCGTGGATCACCCGCCCGCGCATCCGCGGATCACCTGCGCCAGGTGGGCGGCGATAACCGAAGGGGCAGCGCTCGCCCGCGCCAGGCTCTGGCGTGAAGCGCGCACATCCGTTTTCCGCCTGGACATGGCGCGCTTCTCTTCGAGGGAATGCGGCGATGCTGGGATTCATCCGGCAACCGGATTACTGCAACACACGATATCCGTATATGACCGCGCCAGCAGATTGTTCACCGGGGGCATCCTGATGGCGCGCATTCCCGACACCGAACTCGAGCGGCTGAAGAACGAGGTCAGCGTCGAGCGCCTGGTCGAAGCGTCGGGGGTGGTGCTGAAGAAGGCGGGCAAGGACATGCCTGTAGCGCCGCCGCGGCCGACACCACCTTGCAGCAGGCCGCCAACGGCCTCGGGGAGTGGCTGGCACGTTTCTGCCGAAACCGGTGTGTTGCGGCGCGCTGAAAAGCACCCAGTTCACGCAGCTTCTGCGCCGACCACTGGGCCTGTGCCAGGCAGCGCTGGCCGCCATCGGCGGCACGGCCTCGGTCGGCCGTCATGCCATCGCGCTGTGGGCGATGACACGCGCGCCGGTGGCCAGCGTGGCGGCGCTGCGCGAGACCTCGGTGCTGTTCGCCACCGTGCTGGGCACCTGGATGCTGAAAGAAGAAGTCGGCTGGCAGCGCGCCATCGGTACGGTGGTCATCGTCGGCGGCGTGATGGCGCTGCGCCTCGCCTGATCATCGACAACGACCATGCCGCCTGCCCCACGCTCTGCCGCCATCGATGCCGAACACTACGGCCGCCCGCTGGCCGGCTGGCGGCACGGCGAGGTCACACCGCCCACTGACCCGGCGGTGCGCGCGCCGCGTGCAGCACACGCGGCTCCGGCGCGCTGTCCGATGCGTGATCACCCTGCGCGAGGATGCGCGCAATCACCGCGGGGTCCTCGATGCTCGCCACGATCTTCAGCCGCGCTGCGCATCGCGCACAGCGCTCGATCTCGCTGCCGAACACCCGCTTCAGACGCTGCGCCCAACGCAGCAACACGGTGGCGGCGGTTGGCGATGGCCGTGTATTCCGACGCGTATCGGATAGCACACTGTCGCCGCCCTTCTTCCTTGGTTGGACGGCAACTCAGTCACGCATCTGCTTCAAGACGTGGTCCAACTTGTCGTTTTTCGCTGTCGCAGGCAGCTTGTCATACATTTCTTGCTTCGACACCGTCGGTGCCTTCATGCCAAACCGGCGAAACTGGCCGACGCGATAACAGCGCCAGGTGTGCAAGTCAGTAACGATCAGCGCAGAACTGGGGAACTGGGGAAAGCGGGTGACCAGGTTGAACATGTCACTCGCCGACGGTTTGTAGTGGCCACTCTTCGCGGTGATCACTACGACCTCGCCGAAACACACCACCAGCTCGCCAGCCGCCATAACTGGACGCCCGCCCAGAAAGCTCGAGTGGTGAAATTCATTCACAGTGTGGCTGCCCGCATACAGGTCACCAGTCGGGCTACAGACAAAGATAGCCCATCCGTCTCCGGAAAAATGCGTACTAAGGTACTGGGTGTGAAACGGACGGCCCGACATATAATCGAGCAACTTGTTGTCCGCGCTGAATACGCAGCGGTAACGTTCACTGTCCTGCGCGTTGAGATAGGCTACCGACTTGTCTGTCGGCAAGTGGCCAAGCCATTTCCAATACGAAATCCTGTCTCTCTTGACACTTTCGTTCTCAATCCACTGGGTCCAGAACGCCGTGTGAAAATGTCCCGCACGGTGGAGAGGGTCCAGAAACTCTAACCAGTAACTAGGGCCTTGCCTGCCGATTTCGCGGAAATCGTTCGGACCGGTCATGAGCCGCAGGCCATACTTCTGCGCTTCGGGTCCGACCTGCTCGAGAAGGGAAACGAACCCATCCCACCGATTGGCACTTTTTCCTTTGCCTTTATGCAGAGGCTGGGGCGATTTACTGGTGAGGTATTCGCCAACCAGTCGCGTGAGCACCTGCAGATGCTGTGCGCGAGTCGCCTTATCCGTATTCGCAGGAAGCGCGTTGTAGCGGGTAACTACGGAATACACCCCGCGCAGAAACGTATTCTTGGAAGTCCTGATGCTTGTATCGAGCAATTGAGGAGATATACTCAGGGGCATCGTCAATCTTTCGGCGTGAAAAAAGTCAGTGGCTCTAGTCGATCGTTCTGGCGTTGTGAGTTCAACGCTTGTATCCTGCTTATGATCTGCTAGTTTGTTGAGAAGCCGGCAAAGACGGTAAGTTGCGATTGCCGAAACAGCCGATAAGCGAGTTCGAGGGGCTGCGGTCGACAGGCCGTACACGCTGCGGCTGCTGCCAGATGCCCATAACCGCTGTTTTCATGCCCATTCACGCCCTCCAGACGCACCTATCCCGTCGCGGTTGCTGGCGGCATGAACATCAGCCGTGCGAGGCGGCGCAGATTCGCAG
>CANGUQ010000529.1 GCA_947456915.1 Betaproteobacteria bacterium | reverse complement strand
GGGTGGGTGGAATGATCTATGGAGGGGCGTCGGCCGAGGGTGGGACGCCCTCCGTGCTACCCGCGCGCAGTGGAAGACGCCATGTCCTGCACCTGCTTGACCGGCTGCTGTCAGCGGTGCCGCCGCCGCCCGCGGCGGGGACGCACACGGACCTGACGCAATTGATCCGGCATGCGCAGCAGGGGATCCGGCGCCGGTCGGTGGTGTTCCTGGTCTCGGACTTCATCAGCGAGGGTGACTGGGCGAATGCGCTCGACCTGCTCGCGCGGCGCCATGAGGTGGTCGCGGTGCGCCTGTTCGACCCGCTCGAGATGGCGTTGCCCGACCTCGGGCTGGTGGTGATGCAGGATGCGGAAAGCGGCGAGCAGCTGTTCGTCGACACGCACGACAATGGGTTCCGCCGCCGCTTCGCGCAGGTGGCCGAGGCACGCGAGGCTGTCCTGCGCGGGACATTGTCGCGGCTCGGCGTCGATTGCCTGGAACTGGCCACCGGCGAGCCGATCGACGAGGCCTTGCTGCGCTTCGCCGACGCCCGGAAGCGACGCAGCCAGCTCTCGGCAGGCAGTGTCACGAACCGCGCGATGCTGCGTGCGAAGGCAGCGCGGGCCGGCAGCCCGTCGTTTGCTGCACCGGCCTGACCGCCGGCCGCCGCGCATGCCCGATCTCTCCGCCTTGCTGCCCGCCTGGCTGTCCGGCGCAGGAACAGGCGCCTGGCTGACATTCCAGTGGCCGCGCCTGCTGTGGTTGCTGCTGCTGGTCCCGCTGCTGGCGGCAGCGCACACCTGGTTCGATGCCCGGCGCCGGGGTTCGGCCACTGCGTACGCCCTGCTCGAACCCGTCGATGCTGCAGGCGCCGGCCTCGTGCCGGGCCGCTGGCGGGAGCGGATTCCGCGCCTGTTCTGGATCGCCGCGCTGACCGCCCTCGTGCTGGCGATCGCCCGGCCGCAGGCGATCGTGCCGTTGCCGACCCGGATGGAGACCGTGATCCTTGCGATGGACGTGTCCGGCAGCATGCGCGCCACCGACCTCAAGCCCAACCGGATTGCTGCAGCACAGGATGCAGCAAAGGCATTCATCGCCGACCAGCCGGACCATGTGCGGATCGGCCTCGTCGCGGTCGCCGGCACGGCGGCGCTGACCCAGGCACCGACGCGAAACCGGGCAGAACTGACCCAGGCGCTGGACCGGATCCAGCTGCAGCGCGGCACCGCGATCGGCAGTGGACTGCTGATCTCGCTGGTCACCCTGATGCCGCATTCCGGCATCAATGCGGACGAGATCATCAACGGCCCGCGGCCCGGCGACGCGACCCCGGGCAAGGAACTCTGGTGGCGGAAGAAGGCCGAGGCACCGGCCTTCGAGCCGGTCGAGCCCGGATCGAACGGCCAGGCGGCGATCGTGCTGCTGTCCGACGGCCAGAGCAATACCGGGCCGGACGTGATGAAGGTGGTCCAGCTGGCGGCCGAGCGCGGCGTGCGGATCTTCACTGTCGGCATGGGTACGCCGGAAGGAATCACGCTCACCGCCGAAGGCTGGTCGATGCGCGTGCGCCTCGACGAGGCTGCGCTGAAGAAGATTGCTGCAGCCACGGAAGGCGAGTATTTCCGCGCCGCAAATGCAAAGGAGCTGAGCGAAATCTATCGCGGACTGTCGCGCACGCTCACCTTCGACAAGCAGACCCTGACCGAAGTCACTGCGCTGTTCGTCGCGATCGGGGCGCTTTCGATGGCGATTGCTGCAGGATTGTCGATGCTCTGGTTCGGCCGGATCCTGTAGCGCCGCTCGTTCAACGCTGCAGCATTTTCCGGACTTGCTGCAGCACGTGGTCGATTGCTGCGGCATCGACATGCCGGTGGGTGACCAGCCGAAGCTGCCTTTCGGCGCCGTACGCGCCGACCCGGATACCCGCAGCGCCCAGTCTCCGCTCCCAGGTCTCGGCATCCAGTGGGCTTTTCGACACATCGATGCGGACGATGTTGGTCTCGATTGCTGCAGGGTCGACCAGGTTCGAATCGAGTTCGGCCAGCCCGTCGGCGAGCTGGCGGGCGGTGGCGTGGTCCTCGGCCAGGCGCAGGGACATCTTCTCGATGGCCAGGATTCCCGCCGCAGCAAGCGGGCCGGCCTGGCGCAGGTTGCCGCCGACCATGCGGCGGTAACCCCTTGCATTCTCGATGAATTCCGAGCTTCCGCAGAGCATCGAGCCGATCGGTGCCGACAACCCTTTAGAGAGGCAGAAGTT
The DNA here is from genome assembly GCA_947456915.1 of Betaproteobacteria bacterium. Taxonomy (GTDB): domain Bacteria; phylum Pseudomonadota; class Gammaproteobacteria; order Burkholderiales; family CAIKXV01; genus CAIKXV01. The sequence continues at coordinate 1,136 of CANGUQ010000529.1, read as the reverse complement.
CACCGAGTCGGCATGCTGCGCGATCACGTCGACCCCGACACCGAGCGCGGTCGCAGCATTGAACAGACGGGCGCCGTCGACATGGACCGGCACATTGTGCTGCAGCGACAGTCCGCGGATGGCCGCCATCTGCGCCAGCGGCAGCACCGCGCCACCGGCATGGTTGTGCGAGGTTTCCAGCTGGATCAGCGCCGTGCCCACCTTGCTGCGGCCGATGCCCGGACGTCGGATTGCCGCACGCAGGGCGTCGAAGTCGGGGGTACCGCGGTGTCCGGGCAGCGGGCGGGTGAACAGTCCGGCCAATGCACCGATGCCGCCCAGCTCGGAAGTGAGGGTATGCGAGTTCGCCTCCATCAGCACCTCGCCCGCGCGGCCGGTATGGGCCAGGATCGCGACCAGGTTGGCCATGGTGCCCGATGGCAGGAACAGGCCGGCCTGCTTGCCGCAGCGCAGGGCCGCCAGGTCTTCCAGTCGTTCGACGGTCGGATCGCCGTCGCGCGAGTCGTCGCCCAGGCTGGCATGGGCCATCGCCGCCAGCATTTCGGGCGTCGGACGGGTGACGGTGTCACTGCGAAGGTCGATCTCGGGCGTGGTCATCAGGCGGCTCCGGCGGCTGGGTGAAGCGACATTCTGCCCCCGACTCGCCTTACCATCCGGGGTCCTGAGGAGGAGCCTACATGTTCACGATTTCGAAGACGGCGGCGCGCGCCCGTCCCCGGCTGCTGGCCACCACCGTCACCGCGCTGTGCGGACTGTTCCTGGCGGGACCGGCGCTCGCGCAATCGGCCTCGGCGCCCTACCCGACCCGCGCGCTGCGCATGATCGCGCCGTTCCCGCCGGGCGGCGGCACGGACCAGCTGGCGCGCACCTTCGCGGCGCAGATGTCCGAAGGACTGGGCCAGCCGATCACCGTGGAGAACCGCGCCGGGGCCGGCGGCAACCTCGGCGCCGAGGCCACCGCCAAGGCCGCGCCCGACGGCTACACCATCATGCTCACCTCGAATTCGCTGGTGATCAATGCGGCGCTCCACCAGAAGCTCACCTACAACGTGCGCACCGACATCGCGCCGCTGGCACTGGTGGCCAGTGCACCCCTGGTGGTGCTGGTGCATCCCTCGCTGCCGATGAAGAACATG
>CANGUQ010000528.1 GCA_947456915.1 Betaproteobacteria bacterium | reverse complement strand
GGCGTGCGCGCAGGCGCAGCCGGCGCGACCGTCGGCAGTCACTGCAGGCGCGCCAGTTGCGCGTTCACCTTCTCCAGCGTCGCGCTGAAGCCGGCCAGCCGCGTGCGCTCCTGCTCGAGTACCGCCGCCGGCGCGCGGGCGACGAAGCGCTCGTTGCCGAGCTTGCCCTGTGCCCGCGCGATCTCCGCCTGCAGGCGTGCCGCCTCCCGGGCAAGGCGCGCGCGCTCGGCAGCGACGTCGATCTGCACCACCAGCGACAGGCGCGTGGTACCGACCACCGCCACGGGCGCCTCGGCTGCGCTGTCCGCCGCCTCCGCCACCACGCTCACCTCGGACAGGCGTGCCAGGGCCTTGAGGTAGGCCGCGCCTTGCTCGACCGACCCATCGTCGCCGATCGCCACCAGTGGCACCTTCTGTGCGGGGGACAGATTGAGCTCGCCGCGCAGCTGCCGGCAGGCATCGACCAGCGCCTTCAGCCGCGCGACCGCCGCGTCGGCTGCGGCGTCGATGCGCTCGGGTCGAGGACGCGGGTATGGCTGCAGCATCACGCTCGCCGTCTCGTCGGGCTGGCGTCTGCCGGCGGCCACCGACACCGTCTGCCACAGCGCCTCGGTGATGAACGGAATCACCGGGTGTGCGAGGCGCAGCGTCGCCTCGAGCACGCGCAGGAGCGTGCGCCGCGTGCCGCGCTGCGCAGCCTCGCTTCCGCCCTGCAGCTGCACCTTGGCCAGTTCCACGTACCAGTCGCAGTACTCGTCCCAGATGAAGCGGTAGAGCGCCCCGGCGACGTTGTCCAGCCGGTAGTCCGCGAACCCGCGCTCGACCTCGGCTTCGGTACGCTGCAGCTCGCCGACGATCCAGCGGTCGGCGATCGACAGTTCGACGGGTGCATTCTCGTCCAGACCGCAGTCGTGCCCCTCGGTGTTCATCAGCACGAAGCGCGTGGCGTTCCACAGCTTGTTGCAGAAGTTGCGATAGCCCTCGCAGCGCTTGAAGTCGAAGTTGACGTTGCGGCCCAGCGTCGCGTAGGCAGCCATCGTGAAGCGCAGCGCGTCGGCGCCGTAGGCGGGGATGCCCTGCGGGAACTCCTTCTTCGTGCGCGCGGCGACCCTGGGCGCCTGCTCGGGGCGGCGCAGTCCGGTGGTGCGCTTGGCGAGCAGCGGTTCCAGCGCGATCCCCTCGATCAGATCGACCGGGTCGATCGTGTTGCCTTCGGACTTGGACATCTTCCTGCCCTCGGCGTCGCGCACGATGCCGTGGATGTACACGTCGCGAAACGGTACTCGCCCGGTGAAGTGCAGGGTCATCATCACCATGCGGGCGACCCAGAAGAAGATGATCTCGTAGCCGGTGACCAGCACCGAGGAGGGCAGGTAGAGGTCGTAGGCAGCTCGTTCGTCGGCAGGTGCGTCCGCCCGCGCCGCCTGCGGCCAGCCCAGTGTCGAGAAGCAGACGAGGGCGGAGGAATACCAGGTGTCGAGCACGTCCGGATCGCGGGTGAGCGGGCCCTCGACCCCGCGCGCGCGCGCCTGCGCGAGCGCCTCGGCCTCGTTGCGGGCGACGTAGACGTGGCCGGCGCCGTCGTACCAGGCCGGAATCTGGTGTCCCCACCAGAGCTGGCGCGAGATGCACCAGTCCTGGATGTTGTCGAGCCACTGGTTGTAGGTGGAGGTCCAGTTCTCCGGGAAGAAGCGCACCGCGCCGTCGGCGACCGCATCGCGTGCCACCTGCGCGATCGAGCGCCCCGGGTGCAGTGCTCCGGCGTGCGTGGCGGGCTTGCGCATCGCGACGAACCACTGATCGGTGAGCATCGGCTCGACGACCTCGCCGGTGCGCGCGCAACGCGGCACCATCATCCGGTGCGGTCGCTCCTCGATCAGCAGGCCTGCCTCGCGCAGATCCGCGAGCACCGCCTTGCGCGCGACGTAGCGGTCCAGACCGCGATACTTCTGCGGCGCATTGTCGTTGACCGTCGCGTCGAGCGCGAGAATCGGGATCGGCGCGAGGCCGTGGCGCTCGCCGACCTGGAAGTCGTTGAAGTCGTGCGCCGGAGTGATCTTGACGCACCCGGTGCCGAACGCCGGGTCGACGTGGGTGTCGGCGATCACCGGAATCTCGCGGCCGGTGAGCGGCAGTTCGAGCCTGCGGCCGACCAGCGCACGGTAGCGCTCGTCATCCGGATGCACGGCTACCGCGACGTCGCCGAGCAGCGTCTCCGGGCGCGTGGTGGCAACGGTGAGCCCTTCGCCAGCGGCGCCGGCGAGCGGGTAGCGGATCAGCCAGATGCGCCCGTCCTCCTCCTCGCTCTCGACCTCGAGATCGGAGACCGCGGTGCCGAGCTTCGGATCCCAGTTGACCAGCCGCTTGCCGCGATAGATGAGCCCCTGCTCGTACAGCTGCACGAAGGTTTCGGCGACCACCTTCGACAGCGACTCGTCCATCGTGAAGTACTCGCGCGCGAAGTCCGCCGATGCGCCCAGCCGCTTCATCTGGCTGATGATGGTGCCGCCCGAGTAGCGCTTCCAGTCCCACACGCGCTCGACGAACGCCTCGCGTCCCAGCGTCTCGCGCGAGCTGCCGTTCGCCTCGAGCTGGCGCTCGACCACGATCTGCGTCGCGATGCCTGCATGGTCGGTGCCCGGCAGCCACAGCGTGTTGAAGCCGCGCATCCGGTGATAGCGGGTGAGCGCGTCCATGATCGTCTGGTTGAACGCGTGACCCATGTGCAGGATGCCGGTGACGTTCGGCGGCGGCAGCTGGATCGCGAATGCCGGACGCTGCGGGTCGAGACCCGCAGCGAAGCAGCCGCGGCGCTCCCATTCGGGTCCCCAGGTCGATTCGATGCTGCCCGGTTCGAAGCTCTTGTTGAGTTCCATCGTGTGCCCTGTCGTGTGCCCTGCCGAGGGCGGGGCACGCGGCACCGTGGGGTGGGCCGCCGCTGCCGCCCGGACCTGGTCCTATTATAGAGGCCGGTTCAGCGCGTTCCGGGCTGACCGGGCCGCCGAGCCTGCTCGATCACTGCATCGAGCGCTCGCTCCACCTCGCTGCGGGCCTCGGCGTGGATGCGTGCGGCCTGTTCGTCGCGCCAGGCGGCGAGCTCGCGCTTCAGGTCGTGCTCCAGATCGAGCAGCGTGCGGTCGAGTTCCGCGATCGCGCGCCGCGCCAGCCGCGGCGCGAGCTCCGGATCGAGCGCTCGGTGCAGGCGTTCGCGCAGTGTGTCGTCCGGCAGGTCGGGCTCAGCGGCGGTCCCGGTGCCGCGCGCGACCGGCGCAGCATCGGCCGCGTGCGTCGTGCCGGTCGCCGTCGACTCGACCACCGTCTCGCGCGCGAACGTCGGCGGTACTTCGGTGGTCGTGGCTGCAGGCAAGCGTGCGCC
>CANGUQ010000527.1 GCA_947456915.1 Betaproteobacteria bacterium | reverse complement strand
GACCCGGTGAAGGACTTCGCACCCGTATCGCTGGTGGCCGCCACGCCGAACGTGCTGGTCGTGCATCCGTCGCTGCCGGCGAAGTCGGTGAAGGAACTTGTCGCGCTCGCTCGTGCGAAGCCTGGTCCGCTTGCGTTTCCCTCGGCCGGCAACGGCACCTCGTCGCACCTCGCCGGCGAACTGCTCAAGACGCTCGTGCGCGTTGACATGCTGCACGTGCCGTACAAGGGCGGCGGGGCCGCGCTCGCCGATCTGGTCGGCGGCCACGTGCAGCTGATGTTCGCCACGGCCCCGGCAGCGATGCCGCTGGTGCAGTCGGGACGGTTGCGCGCGATCGCCGTCACCACGCGGGCGCGTTCGGCAGCATTCCCCGACCTACCGACGGTGGCCGAGGCGGGTGTGCCGGGCTACGAGGCCTCGACGTGGTACGGGCTGCTCGCGCCGGCGGCGACGCCGCGGCCGATCGTCGAGCGCCTGCACGCGGAGACAGTCAGGGCGCTCGCCGTCGCGGATCTGCGCGCGAAGCTCATCGCGCAGGGATTCGAGCCGATCGGCAGCACGCCGACGGAGTTCGCCGCATGGATCCAGTCGCAGATCGAGGTGTGGGCGAAGGTGATCCGGCTGGCAGGCATTCAGCCGCAGTAGGCGGCCACCGCTCGGCCCGCGCCGCTCGGGTCGCGATGCCCGATCGACGCAGCGACGAACCGCAGCGGCTCACGGAAAGCCGCGGAGCCGCAGGCGGTCAGGCCGGACCCATGAAGTCGCGCTTGCCGATGGGCAGACCGTTGTGCCGCAGCAGGTTGTACGCAGTCGTATAGTGAAAGAAGAAGTTCGGCAGGATGAAGCCGAGCAGATAGGTCTGCCCGGGCATGTCGATCGGGAACTTGCCCATCATGTAGGCGATCTGCCGCGTCTCGGCTCCGTCGATCTGCGCGGCAGTGAAGGTCTCGATGCAGGCGATGGTCTTCTCCACGCGCAGCTTGAGTTCGAGCAGCGTCTGCTCGTTGTCCTCGAAGCGCGGCGGCTCGACTCCGGCCAGCCGCGCGACGCCGCTCTTGGCGAAATCGCACGCGACCTGCACCTGCTTCGCGAACGTGAACATGTCCGGGAACAGCCGCGCCTGCAGCAGCGCCGACTCGCTGATGTTGTGGTTCGCGCAGTGGGCGTGCGCCTTGTCGAGGATCGCGGCAAGGCCGGCAAGGCTGCGCTTGAAGACAGGGACGGAGGCGGCGTACATGCTGATCGTCATCGAGGGGCTCCTGAGGAACATGGGGCGCGGTTGGGACGGCGCGTCGCAGGCGATCGACGCGCGCGCCGCTGCGTCACTGCGGCTGAAAGCCGATGTCGCGAACGAGTTTGCCGTAGCGGGAGAAGTCGCGGCGGATCAGGTCGCCGAAGAACTCCGGCGACTCGCGCATCAGGATCAGTCCGCCCTGCTGCAGCGGATCGCGCACGTCGGGCATCTGCAGCGCGTCGTTGATGGTGCGGTTGAGCGTGCCGACGATGTCGCGCGCGATTCCGGCCGGCGCGATGAAGCCGAACCAGCCGCGCGACTCGTAGCCCGGCACCGCCTCGGTGACCACGCCGATATCCGGGAACGTGCCGATGCGCGTCGGGTTGGTGAACGCGAGCAGCCGCAGCCGCCCCGACTTGACGTGCGGTGCGAGCCCGGTGAAGCCGTCGATGGCCGCGTCGATCTGGCCGCCCATCAGTTCGGAGGCGATCTGCGCCGAGCCCTTGTACGGCACGTGCAGGTACTTGAAGTTCGCCTGCAGCCGCAGGTCCTCGAACGCGAGGTGCGGGAAGCCGCCTTCGCCGTTGGTGCCCACCGACAGCCGCCCGGGGTTCTTCCGTGCGTAGTCGATCAGTTCGCGCACCGACCTGAACGGCACGCTCGGGTGCACGACGATGGCCAGGTAGTTGGTGGCGACCAGTGCGACCGGCGCGAAGTCCTTCAGCGGGTCGTAGGGCACCTTCTTCATCGTGTGCGGCAGCACGACCATGTTGCCGCCCTGGCCGAAGGCGAGCGTGTAGCCGTCGGGCGCGGTACGTGCGGCGAGTTCGAGTCCGAGCGTGCCCGAGGCCCCGGGACGGTTGTCGACGATCACCGGCTGGCCGTGGCGCTCGGTGATCTTCGGTCCGACCAGCCGCGACACGATGTCGCCGGTGTTGCCCGGGGGGAAGGGCACGATCACGCGGATCGGCTTCGACGGATAGGCTTGCGCGAGTACCGTCGCGGGGGCGGCGGCCGCCGCGCACACTGCGGCGGCAACCAGCAGGGAAGGCGCCAGCCGCAGCCGGGCTGCGCTGCCCGGTACCGGGCGGAAGAGGCGGCGGGGGCAGTTGCGGGCAGTGTCGGCGGGCCAGTGCATCAACGCGTCGTCCTTCGTCCGATGGGCTGCTTGAGCGATGCTCGCGAGTATAGGGCGCTGCCGTGGCATTGTGGACGGTGCCGCCCGGGCTGTGCCGGGGTCGCTATCATCGGACCATGACGGCTCAGGTCACCTCTCGCGGCAATCCGGCTTACCAGCGCCTGCGCCGGCTCGCCCACGATCCGCGTGCGCGCGCGCGCGAAGGCCGCAGCCTGCTCGAAGGCACTCACCTGATCGAGGCGTGGCTGCAGCGCGGTCTGGCGATCGAGCGGCTGGTGATCGACGGGCAGGCGACGGGCGCGCCGGAGATCTCGCGCCTGCTTGCGCGCGCCGGCGCGCAGCCGACCCTGCTGCTGCCAGCCGCCCTGATGGCGGGATTGTCCACGCTCGAGTCGCCAGCCCCGGTCATGGCCGAGATCGTGCCGCGCCCCGGGAGCTTCGCGTCGGCGCACGGCGAGGACGCCGTGCTGCTCGACGCGGTGCAGGACCCCGGCAACGTCGGCGCCATCCTGCGCACCGCCGCCGCGGCCGGCGTCCCGCACGTCGTCGCCGGGCCCGGGACGGCGGCGCTGTGGTCACCCAAGGTGCTGCGTGCGGCGATGGGTGCGCACGCGCTGCTCAACCTGGTCGGCGTCGAGGATCTGGCGCAGGCGATCGTCGCCCTGGGTGTGCCGGCGGTGGGGACGTCCTCGCACGCGTCGCTGCGCCTGCACGCGGTGCAGCTGCCGGCGCCCTGCGCCTGGGTGTTCGGGCACGAGGGGCGCGGTCTATCCGATCAGGTGCAGGCGGTGCTGGCGATGCGCGTGGCGATCGACCAGGAGCCCGGCGTGGAATCGCTCAATGTCGCTGCTGCCGCCGCCGTGTGCCTGTTCGAGTCGAGGCGGCAGCGCACGCTCGCCGGCGCGCGAGCGACACGGGCGCTGGCGCAGCCCGGAGCGCAGCCGTGACCGACGCGATCTTTTGCACCGCCGCCGATGAGCGCCGCCTGCTGCACGGGCATCCGGGGCCGAGCGGCGTGT
>CANGUQ010000526.1 GCA_947456915.1 Betaproteobacteria bacterium | reverse complement strand
CTCGCGCGTCGAGCGCACCGGAGACATCGAAGTCGTACGCAAGTCCGATCGTCGCGCTGCGGATGGACTGACGTATGGCATCGTCTCCCGGTGCCGTGAACACACCGCCCGCCGAGCCCGTGACTTCGGGGGTCATCGCGGCCCGAGCCGCCCGCAGCGACGCGCTCGCCTCGGCGAGCCGCTCGCGCGCGACGCGAACGGACGCAACCTCGCCCGCCTGCTCCAGCAGCGAGTGCAGCACCGGATCGCCCACCGCCATCCACCAGGGGCCGGTCGCGGAGCGCGATCGGTCATCTTCCGACGCCGAAGCCGCGGGCATCCGGGCCGCGGCTGCATGCGTCCACGCACCCGGTACATCCGCCAGCGTTTCCGCTGGTGGCGCCAGTGGTCCGGCGCATCCCGCAGCCGCCGCCGAGAGCGCCAGCACTCCGGCCACCCACGCCCGCTGCGCATGTCTGCGGGCGTCTGCGCCCGGGGTCGCCACAACGACCGCGGCACCGCCGCACGACCGACGTCGGCTGTTCATCGGCCACGCCCTTCCGAGGCTTCGATGAACACGTCCATGCGCTGTCCGATCAGCATCGGCGCATCGCCACCGTCGAACCGGTAGAGAACTTCGACGACCCGGCTGTCGACGCGCTGCGCGCCCCCCGACAGCGCGCGCTTGGGCTGTGCCTGCGGCTCCATGCGGGAGAACGTCAGCGCAACCCTACGCTCCGGCGAGCCTCGGAAAAGACCCTCCGCCCTCGCGCCGGGCCGCAGGCGGGTTGCATCCTCTTCATCCACTTCAACGCGCACCTGCAGCGCGCGGTCTGATCCGAGCACGATCAGCGGCTCGGGCAGTAGCCCGGCCGGCGCGTATTCGCCTGCCCGCACATTTCGCCGCCAGACGCGGCCATCGATCGGCGCGCGCACCTGCAGGCGGTCCAGATCGATGCGGATCGCCTGCGCCCTCGCCGAGGCCTCACCGACCCGACCCCTTGCCGCCGCCGCCTGTGCCACGGCCTGCGCGACCGCCGCACGCGCGCGCTCGACCGCGAATCGCTGCCGATCAACCTCGTCGCCGGATACTGCGCGCGTGTCGTCCACCGCCCCGTACAACGCAAAGCGCGCTTCGGCGTCGCCCAGCGCGGCGCGCGCCAGCGGGACTGCGGCCTCCGCCGCCTGATGCTCGGCTGCGGCTGCCTGCTCGGCGGCGGTTGCCACCGCGAGCGCACCGACCAGCGCCCGATCGTCGAGGCGAAACAGAACCGTTCCGGCGCGTACCGACTGGCCTGGCTCGACCTCGACCGAGCGCACGACGCCAGCCAGCTCCGTTGCGATCGACACCGGCTCGGATTCGGGCTCGACGACTCCGATGCCGGCGATCGTCGATGCGTATCCGCTCGCCGGCGGAGGCACCGGTGGATCCGCGCGAGTGCGCTCGGGCTGGACGAGCGAGAGCATCGCGAAGACGAACATGCCGGCCGCAAACAGCGGCAATACGGACGCCTTCAGCCTTCGACGGCTTGGCGGGACTGCGTTGACCTCACTCATGGTGATACTCCTTGTGTCCGTTGCCCGTCGCCGATGAGCCTCCTGCTCCCAGCACTCGTCCATCCTCCATCTCCACGATGCGATCGGCGAACCCGTGGATGCGGCTGTCATGCGTGACCACCAGCACCGCGCGGTCAGGCGCCGCCGCCACCGACCGCAACAGTTCCATCACGGTCTGCCCGCTTTTCGCGTCGAGGGCTGCAGTCGGCTCGTCGCAGACGACGAGCGAGGGCTCGTGAATCAGCGCGCGAGCGATGGCCACCCGCTGCTGCTGGCCACCGGAGAGCTGGCGCGGCAGCCTGTCCATCAAGCCGGCCAGTCCAAGACGCTCCAGTATCGGCACCGCGCGCCGGCTCGCCTCGGACAGCCGCATCCCGGCGGTCACCAGCGGCACCGCTGCGTTCTCGGCAACCGTCAGGCTGGGCAGGAGGTTGTATTGCTGGAAAATGAAGCCGATGCGACGCCGCCGAAGCCGGACACGCGCGGAATCGCCGAGCGTGGACAGCCGCTCGCCCATCACCTCGACCTCGCCCGAAGTCGCCTTGAGCGTGCCCGACAGCACCGACAGCAGCGTGGTCTTGCCGCAGCCGGAGGGACCGACCAGCAGCGTCACGCCCCCCGCCGGCACGTCCAGGCTTGCGCCGTGCAGCACCCGCACGGGGCCGCTGCCGCCTTCGAACTCCATCACCACGTCGATAGCGCGCGCTGCGATCATGCGCTCAACCCCTGAACACGATGGCGGGATCGACGACGAAGACTCGCCGGATGCTGAACAGGCAGGACAGCACGAGGATCATGGCGATCACTCCCCCTGTGGCTGCGACCACCTCGGGCACCATGCGGAACGCCTCAAGCGCCGCCGCGCCACTGGTCACGTGGAAGAAGAGCGCGCACAGGCCGACGCCGATGCCGTACCCCAGCGTGCCCACCACCGCCGCCTGCGCGAGCACCATGCGCAGGATCTGCACATTGGTGGCGCCGATCGCCTTCAGCGCTCCGAACTGCCGAAGGTTCTCGAACACGAACAGGTAGAACGTCTGTGCGGTGACGGCCGCACCCACGAGGATGCCGAGGAGGACCGTGATGCCGAAATTCACCGGTATGCCGGTACGCGTCAGCACATACTCGACGCTGCGCCACGCGAACGCGTCCCAGGTCAGGGCCTGCAGCGAGGTCTGTTCGGTGATCCGTTTCGCGAGCACGGCGGGGTCGACCCCTGGCGCGGCCTTCACGATCACGTAGGACATCACGTTTCGCTCCGGGGGCAGCAGTCGCACCGCATCCGAGTAGCGCATGTAGGCGATCGGGAAGGTGATGAACGGTGGCGCCACGTCCGCCAGCCCCGTCACCTCGACCCGCACGTCGTTGATCTCGGCCGTGCGCCCCAGTGGAACGTCCTCGCCCGGCCAGATGAATTCAGCCCCCTGGACATCGAACACGATGCCGTACGGTCTGCGCAGCGCCGACAGATCGCCCTTCACCCACTTGCGAGGTGCGCCTGCGAGCGTGGCGTCATCGACGCCGACCAGGCTGATCTGATTGATGAGTCCCTCGCGGGTGCGCAGGATCGCGGCGCCCTTGTAGAATGGAACAGCCCACTCGATACCTTCGACACCGCGGATGCGCGTGAGGTCGACGTCGCGCAATGGCTCGACTTCATCGACGTAGCGCACGCGCGGATCCATGACCCAGACGTCCGCCTCGCGGACATCCAACACCTGATTAGCAGAGCGCATCATCAGGGACACGAAGATCGACGCCTGCTGCGTGATCAGCAGCGTCGCGAACGCGATGCCGCTGATGAGCCCGAGATACTTCGTTCGGTCTCCGGACAGCATGCGCAGCGCGACCTCGATCATT
>CANGUQ010000525.1 GCA_947456915.1 Betaproteobacteria bacterium | reverse complement strand
TGCCGATGTAGAAGGTACCGAACCCCACCAGCGAGATGGTGCCACCCTTGCGCAGTGCGATGCGGATCGAATCCAGCGTGGCGTCCAGCGCGCGTCCGGCGGACGCCTTGGACAGATCCGCCGACTCGGCGATTGCGTCGATCAGTTCTTGCTTGTTCACCGCTGTCCCCTTGCGCGTGTCCTGCAGATTCGAATCCGGAACCCGATACTGAAAAGGCGTCCCGAACCAACGACGCCCTGACGCTCTGATGCGACGGCCGACCGATGGCGCGGCCGCACGATGTGCGAGAACCCGGACAGGGCATCGACAGCGCCCCGGGCGGGATCGCACCCGCCCAGTGCAACCCTCGCTCGCCGATCGACGGGTGTCCCCCGAACCGAAGCTCCCGGACTCGTCATGTTCGAGCCGGCGCTCGCCGATCGCCGGAAAAAGCGAACCGGCTTTATAGCCGCGGCCCGGGGGAGTGTCAAGCAGCGGGATCGCCCGCTCATCGGGGCCGCAACCGGGTCGCAGCCCCGGGCGCCCGGCGCGAGCCGACCGATGTGATGGGCATCGAGCCCGTCGCGCTGCATTCGCCGCGGACGCGGCACGGATCACCGACAGCGGCAATCCGCGCGCGCCAGGCTGCTCAGTGCTTGAGCCCCGGCGTCTGCACCGTCTCCTCCACTGCCGCTGCCGGCAGCGGCACCGGCGCCGCAGGCTCTGCCTCGGGCAGCGGATCGGGGATGCGCTCGAGCGCCGCCGCCAGCACCTCGTCGATCCACTTCACCGGGCGGATCTCCAGCTTCGACTTGATGTTGTCCGCGATGTCGGCAAGGTCCTTGACGTTCTCCTGCGGAATCAGCACGAGCTTGATGCCACCGCGCAGCGCGGCGAGCAGCTTCTCCTTCAGCCCGCCGATCGGCAGCACCTCGCCGCGCAGCGTGATCTCGCCGGTCATCGCCACGTCGGCGCGCACCGGCACGCCGGAGAGCACCGACACCATCGCGGTGCAGATGCCGATCCCCGCGCTCGGGCCGTCCTTGGGCGTGGCGCCCTCGGGCAGGTGAATGTGGATGTCGTTCTTCTGATAGAAGTCGTCGACCAGCCCGAGCTTGCGCGCACGCGAACGCACCACCGACATCGCGGCCTGGATCGACTCCTGCATCACGTCGCCCAGTTTCCCGGTGGTGGTCATCTTGCCCTTGCCGGGCAGCACCACCGCTTCGATCGTCAGCAGTTCACCGCCCACCTCGGTCCACGCGAGCCCGGTCACCTGCCCCACCTGATTGTGCTTCTCGGCGATGCCATAGGTGTACTTGCGCACGCCGAGATAGTTGGCGAGGTTGCGCGCAGACACCGTCACCCGCCGGCGTCCGTCGCCGGTGCTCTCGACGGCTTCCGCGTCGGCAGCCTCGACCTCGGCCGTGGCCTTGACCGGCGCCTTCGCGGCGGCCTTCGCCGCCTTGCTGCTCTTCTGCACCAGCATCTTCACCACCTTGCGGCAGATCTTGGCGATCTCGCGCTCGAGCGAGCGCACGCCGGCCTCGCGCGTGTAGTGGCGCATGATGTCGCGCAGCGCGCTGTCGGTCACCACCAGTTCGTCGGCCTTCAGCCCGTGATTCTTCATCTGCTTGGGCAGCAGGTAGCGGGTGGCGATGTTCACCTTCTCGTCCTCGGTGTAACCGGCGAGCCGGATCACCTCCATCCGGTCGAGCAGCGGCGCCGGGATGTTCAGCGAATTCGCCGTGGCGATGAACATCACGTCGGACAGATCGTAGTCGACCTCGATGTAGTGGTCGACGAAGGTGTGGTTCTGCTCGGGATCGAGCACCTCCAGCAGGGCCGACGACGGATCCCCGCGGAAATCCATGCCCAGCTTGTCCACCTCGTCGAGCAGGAACAGCGGGTTGCGCACGCCCACCTTGGTCATGTTCTGCAGCACCTTGCCCGGCATCGAGCCGATGTAGGTGCGACGGTGGCCGCGGATCTCCGCCTCGTCCCGCACGCCGCCCAGCGCCATGCGCACGAACTTGCGGTTGGTCGCCCGCGCGATCGACTGCCCGAGCGAGGTCTTGCCCACCCCGGGCGGCCCGACCAGGCACAGGATCGGCGCCTTGACCTTTTCCACCCGCTGCTGCACGGCCAGGTACTCGAGGATGCGCTCCTTCACCTTCTCCAGACCGTAGTGGTCGGCGTCGAGCACCTCCTCGGCGACGTTCAGGTCCTTGCTGATCTTGCTCTTCTTGCGCCACGGCAGGTTGATCAGCGTCTCGATGTAGTTGCGCACGACGGTCGCCTCGGCCGACATCGGCGACATCAGCTTGAGCTTCTTCAGCTCGCCTTCGGCCTTCTTGCGCGCCTCCTTCGACATGCCGGAGCGCTTGATGCGCTTGTCCATCTCGTCCAGATCGGCGCCTTCTTCCATGTCGCCGAGTTCCTTCTGGATCGCCTTGACCTGCTCGTTGAGGTAGTACTCGCGCTGGCTCTTCTCCATCTGGCGCTTCACGCGACCGCGGATGCGCTTCTCGACCTGGAGGATGTCCAGTTCGGTCTCCACCTGCGTCATCAGGTGCTCGAGCCGCTTCCTGACGTCGAACATCTCCAGCACTTCCTGCTTCTGCGCGAGCTTCAGCGGCAGGTGCGCGGCGATGCTGTCGGCGAGCCGTCCCGCCTCGTCGATGCCCGCGATCGAGGTGAGGATCTCCGGCGGGATCTTCTTGTTGAGCTTCACGTACTGGTCGAACTGCGTGACCATCGTGCGCCGCATCGCTTCGACTTCGGTCGGCTCCGGACCCTCCGCCGCAGGCACCGGCTCGGCGTGAGCGGTGAGAAAGCCCGCCGCCTCCTGCACGTCGGAGATGTTCGCGCGCTGCGTGCCTTCGACCAGCACCTTCACCGTGCCGTCGGGAAGCTTGAGCATCTGCAGGATGTTGGCGATGCTGCCGACCGAATACAGGTCTTCCGCGCCCGGGTCGTCCTTCGACGCCACGCGCTGCGCGGCGAGGAGGATCGACTTGCCCGACTCCATCGCCGCCTCCAGCGCCTTGATCGATTTCGGCCGCCCGACGAACAGCGGAATGACCATGTGCGGGAACACGACGACGTCGCGCAGCGGCAGCAGGGGCAGCGCTGCAGCAACGGGCATCGGTACGGCGGTGGTGTTCGAATCGAGCGACATGAGGCGTCCTTAGCTGGGGTCAGGGACGAGAGGTATGGCCGCAGACCTTATAGTTCAACCCCGCGCAGCACACCGTGCGCGAGGCGATGTCCACCATGCTACCGGGTCGCGCGCGAACGCGCAGCGCGAACGCGCCGTGCCGCGCACGCCGACCGTGCCCGCCGGCAGGCGCAGGACACTGCGCACGGACGGTGCGCCGGGCAGTCGCGGTGCATGTGCCCGCTCGCATGCCGTGTCGTGCCG
>CANGUQ010000524.1 GCA_947456915.1 Betaproteobacteria bacterium | reverse complement strand
CCCGGCGCACCTGCGGTGCGCCACCGCGGGCGCGCGCTGAGTGCGCCGCGATGAGCGCACCACGGTGAGCGCACCACGATGAGCGAACGGGAACTCGCCGCCGCTGCCGGATTGCCGGCGATGGCGACGCGCCGCGAGCCGCCGGCGAGCCGCCGCGATCCCCAGGGCCGCCTGTGCGTGGACTATCGCGCGGTGATCGCGCTCGCAGCGCCGCTGTTCGCCAACAGCGCGGTGCAGGCGGCGCTGAATCTCACCGACACCTGGTTCATCGGCCGCATCAGCACCGACGCGACGGCGGCGATCGGGGCGATCTACTGGCTCGTGCTGGGCGCCGTGTTCCTGATCGGCGGCGTCGGCATGGGCGTGCAGACCATGGTCGCCCAGCACTTCGGCGCCGGCCGCCTGCACGAGGCGGCGCGCGCACTGTGGACCGGGTTGTGGGTGTCGCTCGCGCTCGCGCCGCTGTTCGTGCTGCTTGCCTTCGCCGGCAGCGCGATCCTGCGTCCGTTCGCGCTGGCGCCGGCGATCGAGGGGTATGCGCTCGAGTACTGGTTTCCGCGGCTGCTCGGTGCACCGCTCGGGGTGATGCTGTGGGCGGTCGCCGGCTTCTTCAACGGCATCGGCCGCACGCGGGTGACGCTGCTGCTGATGGGGCTGGTCGCTCTGCTCAACGTGCCCCTGAACGAGCTGTTCATGTTCCGCCTGGGCTGGGGCGTCGCAGGCGCGGCGTGGGCGACCAACGTCGCGCTGGCGCTGGGCGTGCTGTTCGCGCTCGCCCTGTTCTTCGCCCGCAGCGTGCGGCAGGACTTCGCCTCGACCCGGCACTGGCAGCCCGACCTCGCACGCAGCGCCGCGCTGCTCGCGCTGGGTCTGCCGATCGGAGTGGCGATCGCTGCCGACGTGCTGGGTGCGGCGCTGTTCCAGATCATGCAGGTGCAACTGGGGCCGGTCGACGGCGCGGCAACACAGATCGTGATGATGCTCACCTCGCTCGCGTTCATGCCGGCGGTGGGCATCGGCATGGCGGGAACGACGCTGGTCGGGCAGTCGATCGGCGCCGGCGACCGGGACTGGGCGGCGCGCGTGGGCAATGCCACGATCAGGCTCTCGGTGGCCTACATGAGCGTGGTCGGCGTGCTGATCGCTGCCGCCGGACCATGGCTGATTCCGCTGTTCGTCGCGCGCGATGACCCGCACTTCGCAGCCACCGTCGCGCTGGCCACCACCATCGTGTGGATCGCCGCGATCTATCAGGCGCTCGATGCCCTGCATCTGGGCAGTTCGTTCTGCCTGCGCGGTGCCGGCGACACGCGTTTCCCGGCCGCGGCCCTGCTGCTGCTGTCGTGGGGCGTATTCGTGCCGCTCGCGCACAGCCTCACCTTCGCGCCAGGTCAGGCGTGGATCGAAGGCGTGCCACTCGCCGGGCTGGGTGCGATCGGCGGCTGGATCGCGATCACCGTGTACATCACGCTGCTTGGAGTGACGCTGTTCGCGCGCTGGCGTTCGGGCGCCTGGCGGCGCATCCGGCTGTAGTGCACGCCCGATGCGTGCGCCTGCGACCGGCTCAGTCGAGCCTGATGTCGTGGGCGCGCGCGATGCGTCCCCACTGCTCCGCCTCGCGTGCGAGCTGTTCGGCGAACTGCTGGCGGCTGAGTTTCGACGCCTGGATGCCCTCGGACGCCAGCCGCTCGGCGAGCGCCGGATCACGCGCGGCGCGCGTGACTTCCGCCGACAGCCGATCGAGCAGCGGCGCCGGCGTCGCTCCCGGTGCGAACATCGCCAGCCCGCCGGTGATGTTGTAGCCCGGGAACCCGGATTCGGCGACCGTCGGCAGTTCCGGCACGTAGGGCGAGCGCTCGCCGTTGGCGAGCGCGATGGCGCGAATGCGTCCTGACCTGATGTTCGGGGTCGCCAGCGACAGCGTGGCGAGCATGAAGTCGATGCGACCGGCGATCAGCTCGGTCATCGCCGGTGCCCCGCCCTTGAAGTGCACGTTCAGCCAGTCCGCACCGGCCATCGCGCGCAGCTGTTCGCTCGCGAGGTGAAAGGAGCTCGCGTTGCCGATCGTGCCGAAGGTGAGCGTGCCGGGCTTCGCGCGGGCGAGCGCGACCAGTTCCTGCACCGTGCGCGCAGGCAGATCGGCGCGCACCACCAGCAGATTCGTGTTCGCACCGATCAGGGCGACCGGCGTGATGTCCTTCAGCGGATCGAAATCGAGCTTCGCCCCGAGGCCTCTGGAGATCGGCAGCGTCGTGTAGGCGGTGAACAGCAGCGTGTAGCCGTCCGCGGGTGCGCGGGCCACGTACGCCGCGGCGATGTTGCCGCCCGCCCCGCCACGGTTCTCGGGCAGCACCGGCTGGCGAAACGCCTCGGACAGCCGCTGCGCGAGCAGTCGCGCGGCCACGTCGACCACACCACCGGGCACGAAGCCGATCACCAGACTGATCGGCTTGCGCGGGAAGTCGGTCGCGACCGTCGCCTGCGCCAGCGCGCGGCTGGCGCCGCTTGCCCCGGCCACGGCCAGCGCGAGCGTGGTGAGCGCGAGGTGAATCCGCATCGCCTGCCTCCTGCGTTGCCGGCGTGTCTGCGCCCGGTCGGCACCGAGCATACCGCAGAGCGCTGCGCCTCAGCCGAGCCGGCGGCGCAGCCCCATGCCCACCGAGTCGACGATCGTCACGCACACGAGAATGCAGATGAGGATCGCCGCCACCTGCGGATAGTCCATGATGCGCAGCGACGACAGCAGTTCGGTACCGATGCCGCCGGCGCCCACCGCACCGAGCACGACCGAGGCGCGGAAGTTGTACTCCCAGCGATAGATGACGGTATCGGACATCTGCGGCAGCACCTGCGGCAGGATCGCGTGCCAGATCACCTGCACCGGCGTCGCGCCCGCCGCGCGCGCAGCCTCGATCGGCTTGGGGTCGGCGTGCTCGATCGCCTCGGCGAAGAACTTTCCGACCATGCCGATCGAATGCAACCCGAGCGCGAGCACGCCGGGCAGCACGCCGAAACCCACCGCCGCGACCAGGATGATGCCCTTGATCAGTTCCGGAATCGAACGGAAGAAGTTCAGCAGCAGCCGGACGGCGTGATACGTCGCCCGGTTCGGCGTGGTGCTGGTGGCCGCGAGAAAGGCGAGCGGAACGGAGAACACGACGGCAAATGCAGTGCCGGCGATGCTCATCGCCAGCGTGTCGAGCAGCGGCCGCAGCCACGCCTGCCAGCGCGTGAAGTCCGGCGGCATCATCTCCGACACGATCTGCACGATCGCCGGCACGCCCTCGGCCAGCCGCCTGAAGTCGAACAGCTGGGTGAGCCAGAACGACACCACCACGATCGCGAGCAGCACGAGCACCCGCCGCAGCACCGCCCGCTCGCGCGCCCGAGTGCCGGCGAGCCAGACGT
>CANGUQ010000523.1 GCA_947456915.1 Betaproteobacteria bacterium | reverse complement strand
TGCCGCGCGCCTGCTCCACGCGCAGCGCGGCAGAGTCGCGATTGCGGCGGGCGTTCAGCACCTCGGTGTCGGCGCGAATCAGATCGAGACGCGGCGCTTCGCCCAGTTGCACACGCAGGTTGACGCGATCGCGAATCTGCTGCAGCGCACCCAATTCCTCCTCCGCGAGACGCAACTGCTCCTGACGCTGCAGCACCTGAAAGAAACCGAGCTTCACCCGCGCATACAGGGCGCGTCGTACCGCGCGCACGTTCGCCTCGGCTGCGTCGGCCGCGGAGTCGGAGATACGCGCACGCGCCTCGCGCACACCCGCGTGATCCAGCGGCTGTGCGAGTGCGACACCCCATGCATTTCCGTCAGGGCCGCCCAGCCCGCGGGGCCGGATCGGTCCGGCGTGCACCTCGACCTCGGGATTGGGCAGTTGGCGGGCCGTGACGCCGGCAGCGACGGCTCCATCCTGGCGCGCGGCGGCCGCCTGCAGCAGCGCATTGTTGCGCTCGGCCAGACCCAGCGCATCGGCGAGGGTGATCTGCATCGTCAGGGCGCCGAATGCAGTGGCTGGCCCCGGCAACTGCGGTATCGGCGCCACCGGCGGCGCCGGCGCAGCGCCCGCGGGCGGCAGCGCTGAAGATGGCGGCGGCACGACGGGAGGCGCCTGAGAGATCGCCGACGGCTGGCCGGTCGCCGCAGACGCAGCGGGCTGCGCCCAGCCCGATCCGGATGCCAGAGCTCCCAGTACCGCTGCCGCCGCTGACCTGCCCCGCATGCGCACCGCCCAGGGCACTCGTCCCTTGTTGATCGACTTCTGCATGGTGTCCGTTGGCGGTCCGATCAGCGTGCGGTTCTCTGCTCCCTGATAACGAAAGCAGCGGCATGGCGTGCCGCAGGCACGCCGGATCGACGGCTGCGCGACACCGCTGTCGTGAGCCGGAGCGCACTGCGGTCGCGTGGACGCGCAGTCGAACCTTTAGACCTTACAAATTGTTGACAGTTGATCCTATACCTCGCAGCCGTCCGTGTGCAAGGGATGCGCATTGTCGTACCCTGCTGCGCCGCAAGGCGGCCCCGCCCGCCATGCGCGGCGGGTGAAGGTCGCCCGCTGCGCTCGCCGGACCCGCCGAAGCCGCGTTTCGTTGCGGGGCATTGCCACATCCTGAAAACTGCCGTAGAGAAAGTTTGGCGACAGCTTGGGGGCGGACCATCGTCAGCTTCTGTCACACACCACAGCGGGAGACTGCGTGAAGATCCTGATCGTTGAAGATGACGCTACGCTGGCGGACGGACTCACGCGAATCCTCGGCGAATCGGAGTTCCGCGTCGAACACGTCACCACCGGCGAGGCCGCCGAAGCCGCGTTCCTGCGCGAGCGCTTCGACCTGATCGTGCTCGACATCGGGCTGCCGGGTATCGACGGCTTCGAAGTGCTGCGGCGGCTGCGCAAGCGGCCGGAGTACGTCCCGGTGCTGATCCTGTCGGCACGCGATGCCGTGGAGGATCGCGTGCACGGCCTCGATCTGGGTGCCGATGACTACCTGCCCAAGCCGTTCGCCTTGCCCGAACTCGAGGCGCGGGTACGTGCACTCGTGCGCCGCGGTCAGGCGAACAAGAACCCGCAACTGCGCAACGGCCCGCTCCTGCTCGACACGGTGGCGCGGCGCGCAACGCTCAACGGCCAGTCGATCGACCTGACCAGCCGGGAGTGGAGCGTGCTCGAGAACCTGATGCTGCGCGCCGGACAGGTGGTGTCCAAGGAAAACCTGATGCAGGCGCTGTCGAACTGGGACAAGGAACTGTCGATGAACGCGATCGAGGTCTACATGTCCCGGCTGCGCGCCAAGGTCGAGCCCGGCGGTGTGCGCATCCGCACCGTGCGCGGCTTCGGCTATCTGCTCGAAGAGCAGAATGAATCGGGCTGATCCGGCACCAACCGACGTCCCGTCCGCTGCCGGTCGCGCAGCCGCCGCCCGCTCAGGCCCGGTCGATCGCAGTCTGCGCAAGCAGCTGCTGTCGTGGCTCGTCCTGCCGCTGGGCGCGCTGCTGGTCAGCAGCGCGCTGCTGTCGTACTCGGTCGCGCTGCGCTCGGCCAAGGTCGCCTACGACCGGGCCCTGCTCGACCCTGCGCTGTCGCTGGCCGAGCACGTCAGGACGGTCGACGGCCGGCTCGTGCTCGACCTGCCGAAGGCGGCACTGGACGTGCTGCGGGTGGACAGTCTCGACCGGATCTACTTCTCCGTCACCGGTCCGGGCGGGGAACTGATCGCCGGCCAGCCGGAAATGCCACCGCCGCCGTCCGTGGTGCCGGACTCGCATCGCGAGTTCCGCTATGGAACGGTGAGCGGCGAGAACGTGCGTATCGCCGCGCTGTTTCTGCCCAATGCAGAAGGCCGCGTGGTGATCCAGGTGGCGGAGACCATGGTCAAGCGCAACCGGCTCGCGCGCGAGATCCTGTTCGGCGAGACGCTGCCCGACCTGCTGGTAGTCGGAGTGGCGATGTTTCTCGTGTGGTTCGGCGTCGGACGCAGCCTCGCGCCGCTGGACCGGCTGCGCGCCGAGATCGCCGAACGATCGGCCGTCGATCTGCGCCCCCTCGACGCCTCCTATGCGCCCGACGAAGTGCGGCCGCTGGTCGCTGCGCTGAACGACCTGTTGCGCGACCTGCACGATGCACTCGACGCGCAGCAGCGCTTCACCGCCAACGCGGCGCATCAGTTGCGCACGCCGCTCGCCGGGCTGCGCACCCAGGTCGAGCTCGCGCTGCGCCAGCCGGCGCCGCCGGCACTGGTGCACAGCCTCACCCAGCTGCGCAACGCCACGGTGCGAGCGAGCCACCTCGCGAACCAGCTCCTCGCACTGTCGCGGGCCGAACCCGGCGGACATCGCCCCGATGCACTGCGCGAGGTCGACCTGCGCACGATCGCGCAGGATGCCGCGGCACTGTGGGTGCCGCGCGCCCTGCTGAAGGACCTCGACCTGGGCTTCGAATTGTCCAGCGCGACCCTGATCGGCGATGCGCGGCTGCTGCGCGATCTGATCGACAACCTGATCGAGAACGCCATCCGCTACACCCCCGATGGCGGTCAGATCACCGTGCGCACCGAGATCGCCGACGAGCAGGCGGTGCTCACCGTCGAGGACAACGGTCCGGGTATCGCTGCGGCCGAGCGCGAGCGGGTGTTCCAGCGCTTCTACCGTACACCGGGCACGGAAGGCGACGGGAGCGGGCTGGGGCTCGCGATCGTGCACGAAATCGTCAATGCGCACGGGGCGAGCGTGAGCGTCGGGACGGGCGTCGACGGCGGCGCGGGACGGCCGGGGACACGCATCGTCGTGCGCTTCGCCGCAGCCGGCAGCGCACCGGCGCCAGCCGGCAACGGCGCCGCCGTCGCTGCAGCTTGAGCCGCGCTGCGCGCG
>CANGUQ010000522.1 GCA_947456915.1 Betaproteobacteria bacterium | reverse complement strand
AGGTAGCCCAGGCGCTGGGGGGGCGCAATCGACGCCCCTGCGCCGCGGCTACCAGGTGTAGCGCACCGTGTAGCGCACCACGCCCTCGGCCCCCGGGGCGAGCGTGACCGGGAACCGCACGGTGCGCGCGTCGATCCGGTCGAACGGATGGGAGCGCTGGGTGATCTGCCAGTTGGTCCAGCGGTACAGGTTCTCGTGCACCTGCACGGTCACGGCCTCGGTTTTCTTCTGATTGCGAACCCTGACCTCGATGTCCTCGATCATCTCGCGGCGCGCGGTGTCGACCTTGAAGTCGACCTGCCGCCGCTCGCCCACAACGTCGAACGCCGCGCCCAGCCGCAGGCGCACGGTCTCGTCGCGCGGCGTGTGGTCGATTGCGTCCTCGCCGATGAACTCCAGCGTCGCATCCGCGGGGTCGAGCTGGGACACCCGGACACGGCCCGCGGGCAGCGGCACGCCGAGCCGGTTCGCCTCGGCGTTGCGAAACGACAGATACACGTCCACCTTGCGGCCGGCCTGCAGGCCGACCTCGCGATCGAGCATCGGTCGTTGCACTGCGTCGCCGATGCCGCCGCCGAGTGCGCGATAGACCAGCGTCTTTTCGCAGGTCACGCCGCGTGCGGCGGGGAACAGTTCGATCTGCTGCGTCGAGTTGTCCGGCAGCGTCAGCGCTCGCCCGAGCGTGTACAGGTGGTACTCGAAGAACTCCCGCTGCTCGAAGCCGGGCGGCGCGGCGGCCACCATCGCGGCATCCGCACGGCGGGGCATCTGCGCGCGCACGGCAGGCAGTCGCTGGACGTCGCCGGCAACCAGCTTCAGCCTCGACTCGGGGTAGCTCGCGCCGGACTGGTTGACGATGCTCACCCATGCGCGTACCTCGAGTGCACAGCGGCCGGCCGCGGGCTCGCTGTAGGTGAGGTTGTAGTCGGCCCACCAGCCGATGCCACGGGTCTGGTACGACACGCGCGTGCGGTGCGAGCCGGCGCGCTGTGCGTCGAGGTTCCACACGAGCGTCGGGCGCGTGATCAACCCGCCGGGGAGCTCGGGCAGCCGCACCCCCGCGTTGCCCGGCACGATCTGGATGCTGCCGTCGGCCCGGCGCAGCGTGATGCCACCCTGAGTCGACAGCAGCGTGCCGTTGAACGTCTCCACCGAGGCGCCGCGCACCTGATCGACGCTGATCTCGCGATCGACGTAGCGCTCGAGCAGGCGCTGCGAACTGATCAGGTCGAACTGGAAGCTCTGCTCGAGCACGCGCGTGCCCGCGGGATCGGTCAGCGACTCGAAGCTGACCGTCGTCGGGTCGATCAGCGCTGCCACGTCGCTGAAGCGCTGCACGCTGCGGCCGCGGCTCAGCGTCATGTCCCGCAGGTGGCGCACCACGGCGTAACCGGGCAGCGCACCGCCGCGCATGTTCACCAGCGTGTCGGCGCCGATCGCGCCCGGTGCGGCGGTGCTGTAGATGGTGAGCGCGTTTTCGGGCTCGGACGCCGGCCCCGTGCCGGTCGCGGCGACGCACGGCAGCGCGCCCGCGGCAACCAGGAGCCCGGCAGCAAGGCGGGTGGCGAGCGACGAAGCGCGGGGGGCGCGGCGGCGCCCGGCAGCAACAGGCCGGGCGGTGGCGGGCATTGCGAAGTGCGGCATCGGAGAGTCCTCTCTCGGGAACGATCACGGGCGGTGCCGGGGTTGCGGCGGCCGGTCATGCGGTGGCGGACCTGCGCCCGGCTGCGGCAGCACTGCAGCCGGAACGCGGAGCGATCGCGGACGTGCCCTCTGCCGGCACTGCCGCCGTGCTGTAGAGTTCACGCTCGCCGCGGCACAGCGATCGCGGCCGACGAATGATTTCATGCGAGGGCAAGCGGTGAAGGCTGTCTGCGTTTTCTGTGGGTCCAACACCGGCGTGCTGCCCGAGTACCGGCTCGCCGCCGAGATGCTGGCACGCGAGATCGTCGCTCAGGATCTTACGCTCGTGTACGGCGGCGGCAAGGTCGGGCTGATGGGCGTGATCGGCGACACGGCGATGGCTGCCGGAGGGCGGGTGATCGGTGTCACGCCGCGACGCCTGGTCGAGAAGGAGGTCGCGCATGCCGGGCTGACCGAACTGCATGTGGTCGAGTCGATGCACGAGCGCAAGGCGATGATGGCCGAGCTGTCCGACGCGTTCATCGCCCTGCCGGGCGGGGTCGGCACCTTCGAGGAATTCTTCGAGGTGCTGACCTGGTCGCAGCTCGGATTCCACGCGAAGCCGTGCGGACTGCTGAACGTCGCCGGCTACTACGACCAGCTCCTGCGCTTTCTCGACCACAGCGTCGAGCAGGGCTTCATCCGCAGGGAGCACCGCGGCATCGTGCTGACCGACACCGAGCCGGCCCGTCTGCTCGATCAGCTCGACACGTTCCGCATGCCGGCGGTCACCAAGTGGATCGACCGCGCGTCCAGCTGAAGAACCCCCGACGGAGCACCTGCGAATGCTGACCGCTACCGAACAACGCCAGCGCATGCGCGCTATCCTGAACGGCACCGAATGCAGGTCACCGGCGAGCGTGTTCGACGCGCTGTCCGGACGGCTCGCGCGTTCGGTCGGCTACGAACTCGGCATCCTCGCCGGCTCGGTGGCGTCGAACACGACGCTCGCCGCCCCCGACCTCATCGTGCTGACGCTGACCGAGTTCGCCGAGCAGATCCGGCGCATCCAGCGCGCGAGCGACCTGTCGCTGCTGGTCGATGCCGATCACGGCTACGGCAATGCGCTCAACGTGATGCGCACGGTCGAGGAGTGCGAGCACGCCGGCGTGTCCTGCCTGTCGATCGAGGACACCGCGCTGCCCACGCCCTTCGGCAGCAGTGGCGAGACCTTCATCTCGATCCCGGAAGGGGTGGGGAAGATGAAGGCCGCTCTCGCCGCGCGGCGCGATCCCTCGCTGGTGATCGCCGGGCGCACCTCGGCGATCCGCGGCGAAGGGATCGAGGGCGCGGTGGCGCGGCTCAGGGCCTATGCCGAGGCCGGGGTGGACTGCGTGTTCGTCGTCGGGCTGGAGAGCATCGAGCAGCTGGCTGCGATCCGCGCCGCCACCGGCAAGCCGGTGATCGTCGGCTCGGCGCCCGCGTCGATCACCCGCGAGCAGTTCGCCGCCAACGGCGCGCGCGTGCTGCTGCAGGGACACCAGCCCACCGCGGCGGTGGTGAAGACGCTGACCGAGGTGTACAGCCACCTGTTCAACGGCGGGGCGCCCGCCGATCTCAAGCCGAAGCTGGCCAGCGCCGAGCAGATGGAGGCGGTGACGCACGGGGCACAGTACCGTCAGTGGCAGCGCGACTGGCTGTGCTGACCGGCTGCGCTGACCGGCTGCGCGGCCACGGCTGCGAACCGCCATCGGCCGGGGCGCCGCACCGGCCCCGGTCGCGCGGCGACGCT